>CAYNRS010000176.1:0-4968 GCA_964399565.1 uncultured Ignavibacteriaceae bacterium | reverse complement strand
GGAGGGCGGTTTATGTCTCCAGCGAAAAGTTTACGGTCGACTTCGTCGAGGCAATTCAGGCAGACAAGGTGAACGAGTTCTCGCTCTACTATCGAAGCATGGATTTACTTATCGTGGATGATATTCAATTCTTCACCGGTAAGGAAAAAACGCAGGACAATTTCTTCCACACGTTTAACGCACTCTATCAACTGGGTAAGCAGATCGTCCTCTCGTCTGATGTTCCTCCCAAAGAGCTCAAGGGCCTTGACGAGCGACTTATTTCCCGATTCCAGTGTGGTTTAACCGCGGACATTCAGGCGCCAGATCTTGAGACGAGAATTGCGATTCTGCGGAAAAAAAGCGAGGAAAACAACCTCGATTTACCTCAAGATGTTATTGAGTTTATTGCAGCAAACGTTACGAGTAACATCAGGGAGTTGGAGGGTTGCCTGATCAGCCTCCTCGCAAGGGCGTCACTTGAATCAAGAGAGGTGGGTGTCGACCTTGCAAAAGACGTCCTTCGTGTTGTCGTCAACGAAGTACGCTCCCCGGTAACCATAGAGCAAATCCAGAAGGCCGTGTGCGACTATTATGATATTCCCCAAGATCTCTTAAGAGCAAAAACGCGCAAACAGGAAGTTGTCACGGCACGACAGGTGGCAATGTTCCTCGCAAAAGAACTCACAAATTCCTCATTGAAAACCATCGGGCTCCATTTCGGCGGCCGCGACCACAGCACCGTTATTCATGCATGCCAAGCTGTTGAGGATCAGACAAAAACAAACGCTTCCTATAAGCAGAACATCGACAACATCCGACGAAAGATAGAACTTCATGGCTAAGCTGTGAATAATTCGTCTTTCTTCCTGTGATTAACTGTTGATTGTGTGTTGGCAAATGGCGTTATCTCTCTCGTGTTGCCCTTTTCTTTCTATTGTCTTCGTTTCATTGAACGTTTATTCACGCTTTAATCACAGGTGTTTTACTTTAAGAGCATCCTGTTTTAAGTAGAGAGTAAAAGGGTTTTGACACCTTCCCGGTTTCGTTTTCCACAGTGTCCACAGTATTATAATAACTCTTCTCTTTCTTCTTTCTTATCTGTTTAGTAGTAGATAAATCGTTGCCCGGTAATCAGTAAAGATCACTTGAACGGATTCAAAATTCTTGTATCTACGTATAATTTTTGGTAAATTTAACAGATTCAACCCCTAATTTTTTCTCGCCTTTAGAAGGGATATCCTCATGAAATTCACTGTCGCCAGTGCTGAACTTCAAAAAGCTTTGAACCGAATTAGCGGCGTTGTCCCATCAAAATCAACATTACCTATCCTGGAAAACATTCTCTTTTCATTGACGAAGAACAGTCTTCGGCTGGCAGCAACCGACCTTGAAGTGTCCATGTCAGCCGCTATCGATGTAAAAGGAGCCGAAGACGGAACAGTTGCTGCCCCCGCGAAACGCATTATGGATACAGTGAGGTCGCTTCCCGATGTTCAGCTTGTATTTCATGCGGATCCGTCGTCAAACAAAATCAAAATGATAACAGAAAACGGTGAGTACAACCTGATGGGCGAATCCGGCGAGGAGTTTCCAACCATTCCTCAGTTCATGGCCGACGAGCAAATAGCACTAAGCGGAGCGACGATGAAGGCGCTTATTAACCGTACAATCTTCTCTGTAAGCACAGATGAGTTGCGTCCGGCCATGACGGGCGTCCTCCTTCAGCTTAAAGGAAACGAACTTCGTGCGGTAGCCAGCGACGGGCACCGGTTAGTGCGGATAAACTATGGAAACCTGAAACCAAAAATTAAAAAGGACATCATTATCCCGGCGAAGGCACTCGCTCTCGTCTCCAAATCCGTAGAAGAGAACCAGAACACCATGGCGGTAGACACGTCTCACGTGCAGTTTACTTTCGGTAACACAACACTAACATCACGCCTGATCGAAGAGAGTTATCCAAACTACGAATCTGTGATTCCGCTCGATAACGAGAAAAAACTTGCAGTCAGCAAGGATCTTCTCTTAGCGTCGGTCAAACGCGTTTCTCTGTATTCCAGTTCCACAACACACCAGGTCAGGTTTTCGCTAAAGAAGAACGAGATGCTGATTGCAGCCGAGGATATCGATTTTGGCGGTGAGGCTAAGGAAAAAATTCCGTGCCATTACGACGCCGAGCCCCTGGAGATTGGCTTTAATTCCGGCTATGTCGTCGATATTCTCTCTCATATTGAATCTGACGATGTGGTCTTTCGTTTCAGCAGCCCGGTTCGCGCGGCGATTGTGATGCCGGCGGCGCAAAAAGAGAACGAGGACGTGCTCATGCTCGTCATGCCAATGAGGTTGAACAATTAGAGAGCAGGTTTCTACGTGTGGCAGTACAGCCGATAGCCCCGTTCAGCGGGGCTATCGTGTTGTAAGAAACGGGGCTCGATGAGAATTCGTTCGATACAACTGCGTAATTTTCGCAACCATAAGGCCACAACCGTTCAGTGCGGCGAGCAAAGCAACGTGTTTGTGGGCGAAAACGGTGAAGGAAAAACGAGCATCCTTGAGGCGATCTCATTTCTCTGTCTGACGAAGAGTTTCTACGCCGGGAGCGACACGAACGCCGTGCAGGTTGGCGAAGAGAGCTTCGATGTTACGGGTGAGCTGTTTTTGGATAAAGGCGTGGAATACCGCGTTGCCCTTGGTTATAATTCTGCAGACAAGGAAAAGACCTTTTTGGTAAACAAATCGTCGCTGGAAAAACTTTCGGCGGCCATCGGCATGTTTCCCGTGGTTGCGCTTGCGCCAGAAAACGGGGCCATAACTGCCGGAGCGCCGAGCGAGCGCAGGAAATTCCTGGACCTTGCGCTTTCGCAATCAAGCAAATCATATCTGGTCGATTTGCTCGAGTACCGCCGTGTATTGAGGCAGAGGAACAAAATCCTTCTCGACGCAAAGTTCTCGCGCCAGGATCCGACGCCGCTCTTGGAACCGTGGAACGAAAGTCTCATAAGCCATGGGTCGAAGATTGCACTCAAGCGCATGAGCTTTGTTGAAGAGTTTAATCCATACGTCACACGCGTCTACGCGGAAATCGCAGGGGGGGCTGAGAAGCCCGGTATTGTTTATCAGTCGGCTTTACTGAGGCCGGACGGGAAAAGAGACGAGGTCGAACAATTGTTCCGGTCGCGATTGGCCTCGAGCGCACACGAAGAGCAACGCACAGCATCGACCGTCGTTGGCCCACACAGGGACGATCTGCAGATGAAGGTCAACGACATGGACATGCGACAGTTTGCCTCACAGGGCCAGCATAAGACATTCCTCGTGGCACTCAAAATTGCAGAGTTCAACTATATGAAGGATGTTTGTCGCGAAACGCCGGTGTTCTTACTGGACGACGTCTTCAGCGAGCTGGATGAGCACCGCTCGCAAAGGTTGATACAGGCGACGCAATCACTTGGACAGACGTTTATAACAACAACAGACAAGAAACTGTTTGAACACGCCTATCCGTGGACGGAACAACACAGAAAATTCTTTGTCAAACACGGCACTGTTTTGTATGCGGAAAGCCCAGCGCTCATCAATTAAACCGCTCGGCAGCGCGATGCAGGAGCTCATCGTCGGTCTGGGGATCAAGAAAAAGATCGATGAATATCAGGCAGTCGTCCGCTGGCCGGAAATCGTAGGCGACCATATTGCAAAAGTTTCTGAGGCGACGAGGATTCGGCAGGGCGTTTTGTTCGTCAGCGTTCGCGTCAGCACATGGAGGAACGAGTTGCAGCTGAGGAAGGCGGAGATTATGAAGAAGTTGAATAAGGCGCTTGGCGAGGAGTTGGTGAAGGACATCAAGTTTCAGTAAGACTCAATCCCGCACGCCTTCTCTCATTTGAGAGAGGAACAACGGGGGATGAAGCTCATAAAAAAGCGAGCGACAGGACAATGGTACAGAATCCTGAAATACTCGAACAAGCAGAGCTCAAATACGAGAGAGAACATCCGCTAACGCTTGAGCAGAGATTTGAACTCTTTGAACATATGTACCAACTCGCCGTTGAGCTTGGCGGCTTCGGGGTGAAGAAACGCGAGGAGGCCACAGAAGAGATCGTCTCATTGGCAAAGGCTCTCCGTGGGAAACTTTCAAGGGCTGCTGGTGCGTATAGCGCAGGCGCCGGAAAAGGCTAGCATTCATTATATGGTCATTGGAGGACAGGCCGTCCTTATTCACGGTCGTCCTCGGTTCACAGGAGACATAGATATCACGCTCAGGGTGAATGTCGACAGATTGTGGGAGGTTCATAGTATTACGGAGAAACTAGGCCTTTCGTCCGCAACAAAGAGAATTTGAACAATTGGCCAGACAAACGAATGTTTTTGTGGTCATAGATGCTTCGACAAACATTGAGGCATATTTTATTTTCTCGTTTTCTCAATACGAAAAAGAAGCTATTAAAAGATCCCAGCCAATTCGAGTCGAAGGAATTAATGTCCAATACGCAAGTCCTGAAGACGTCGTCATTTACAAACTTGTCGCAGGTCGGCCGGTGGACATCCAGGACGCAAAAAGCATTCTGAATATTCAGGGAAACTTCGATAGAAGTTATGTCAACAAATGGCTTAAGGAATACTCCGGAATAGTAGGGAGGGATTTGCAGAGAGAACTGAAAGCGCTTGACCGAAGGTAAGCCGAAGAAACGAGGCAGACAGGAAGACAAAGAACTCATGGGAAAAACAGACACGAAGAAAACAGGAACAGACGGGAAACCCGAGAAGCTAAAAGGCCGGAACGGCAACGGCGGCGAGTATACAGCTGAGGACATCACCGTATTAAAAGGCCTGGAAGCTGTAAGGCGACGGCCGGCGATGTACATCGGCGATGTGAGCGCGCGCGGGTTGCACCACCTCGTCTACGAAGTTGTCGATAACTCGATTGACGAAGCTCTTGCCGGCTACTGCAAGAACATCGCCGTGACTATCAACGCCGACGGTTCGTGC
>CAYNRS010000175.1:0-5003 GCA_964399565.1 uncultured Ignavibacteriaceae bacterium | reverse complement strand
TTTTCCCATAGAGAACAGGAAGCAAACGAGCGATCCGATCGCCACCATCCGCTCAAAGAAGTCACCGTCATTCTTTTAACTCAGCCGCATCATGACAACGCTATCGAGCGCTACTTCACCGCCACGTTCAATGCATTGAGGTATTTTGGCGAATGGTACGGCGAGTATCCATACGATTATGTGACCGTTGTTGACCCGGCAAACGACAGCCAGTCGGGCGGCATGGAGTATCCAACGCTGTTCACCGGCGGCGCAAACATGTTTGCCCCAATGGAAACGTCGCAGCCGGAGGGAGTGACTGTGCACGAGTTCGGCCATCAGTTTTGGTACGGCCTCGTCGGGAACAACGAATTCGAAGAAGCGTGGCTGGATGAAGGCTTCAATACATACTCCACCGACCGTGTTATGAGAACGGCCTGGCCTCCGTTCAAAGATTTCGATTACCCTTTCGGCGGACCCGGTGCGGCGCAATATGTCGGCATACCTCACGTGTATCATGATTTTCAGCTGCAAGGACGATTGCCGGACCTCGACGGTCTTCGCTTCGACGGAAAAAAGGATGTCATGGCTCGAAAAGGCTGGGAATACAATGGCTCCTACGGGCTGAACTCCTATGAAAAACCCGCTTCATCACTGATGATGCTCGAGCGTTATCTTGGCGAAGAATACATGTATCGCGTGATGCGCACGTACCATCACCGCTGGCGTTTCAAACATCCCACGTCGCAGGATTTCATCAACACGGTGAATGAGGTCAGCGGCAAGAACATGAATTGGTTTTTTGAGAACACCTGGTTCAGCTCGAACCTCTTTGACTATTCCGTCAGCAGCATTTCAAACATGCTCATTGCCGAGCCCGCCGGCGTTTTCAATTTTAACGGAATTCCCTTTAAGCCTGCTGTCAAGGACACGGGAAAACCAATGTACCAATGCACCGTCATTATCACGCGCGAGGGGGAAGCAATTGCGCCCGTGGATATCGTCGTCACGTTCCAAAACGGCGACCAGTGGACGGAAACCTGGGATGGCCAGTACCGCTGGAAGAAATACGTCTACCGCACAACGACTCCCGTCACTTCTGCTGTCGTGGACCCGGACCACAAACTCGCGATGGATGTGAACTGGAACAACAACAGCAGGGTTGTCCGCTCACCGGATTTCAGGTCTCTCGCCGCACGCAAGTACGCATCCAAATTCCTCTTCTGGGTGCAGACATTTCTGACCATATCGACGTATTGGAATTAAGGAGCGACCGCCATGACAACCATCGAACTTTTCAAACAGGGAATTTCCAGGGTTCGGAGAACGAAGCGCATGGTGCTGTTCGCCTGGGCCGTGAACCTTTCTGTTGCGCTGATTCTCGCATTTCCCCTCCGCAACCAGCTCGACAGCTATCTCCGCAACACGGTAATGGAAGAGCAAGTCTTGCAGAAAATGAACGACAATTGGTGGCAGACGTATAAATACGATCATCGAAGCAGCGAAATAGCGCGGATAGTCAATATTTCCATTTTCGGTTACGCTCCTTTCGTTTTTCACACGGACGGTGTACTGCGCGGCAGCGTTGTTAGAAGCGTAGGAACATTCCTCACGGATCTTGTTTTTGGCTTTAAGGTGAACCCCTCGCCTCTCAACATCCTCGTTCTTCTTGCGCTGCTCTATGCGATCTTGAACTCATATCTTGCGGGAGGCTTCATCGGAATGTATGTAAGGGAACATCGGAGCTCTTTTCAGGATTTCCTTATTGACGGAGCAAAATACTTTGGACGCTTTTTCCGCCTTTCGCTTTTTTCGGTCATCGTCCTGGCTCTCTTTTTCGCGTACATCATGTCCTGGATCAACTCGAGCATTGCCGAGTGGACAAGAAATGAGCCGTCAGAAATGACTCCGTATACATATTACATGGTGAGGAATGTCGTGTTTTTCCTTCTTTTGGCAGTTTTCATGATGAGTATTGACTACGCCAAGATTCGTATTGTCGTCGACGACCGGCTGAGTTCATTCCTAGGGTTCTTTGCCGGCTTCCGGTTTGCCTTTCGGAACTTTGGGAAAACATTCAGCCTCTACATTGTGCTGCTCATCCTCGGCGCGGTGTTCATAGCCTTATACGCGTGGCTTGAGGGTCAGTTTTCACAGGGTGTGTACTGGGAGATTCTGTTTGTTGCTCTGCTTCAGCAATTATACATGCTGGCGTATTTCTGGCTGAAGGCAAATTTCTTTGCAAGCCAGACGTCACTCTACCAGGACTTTCTGAAAGCGGAGCACAGGGCAGTGTTGGCTTCTTAGGCGTGCTCCCGCAAAATGATAACCCAGGCGACTCATTTGACGGACAGAATTCGCTGTGAACGTCTTGGAAATTGCTGTTCTGGGGGCAAAAGATCGAATTCAAACTCAGTATTAAGGAGAAGATGTTATGTGTCGTAATATCAAGAAGTTACGTCGTCCGAAAGGAATTCCTGCAGACCATGAACTGCAGGATGCAGCGCTACAATTCATTCGAAAAATCTCTGGATATCACACTCCGTCTCTGGCAAACCGTGAGCCGTTTGAAGCCGCCGTCCGTGATGTTGCTTCAGTAGCGCGGAGTCTCTTTCGCTCTCTGAAAGTGAGGCCTTCCAATGGCAGAGCAAAACCTGCATCGCACCATTCGCATAGCCTTCGATGATAGTCAAAAATCTGGCTATGACATCAACTGTCTTGTGTGGGGTGTTTTCCGCTGCAGTTTTTTTCTTCACTGTCACTGCGACTCTCCTTGCGAACGAGCCATTGAAGCCACTACGCGTTGAAACACCTCCGCTGATCGACGGAAAATTGGATGATGCGGTGTGGCAGAGCGCGCCCTTCGTGTCAGGGTTCAGGACTTTTATTCCCGATTTTGGAAGAGTGATGCCCGAATCCACCCTTGCATACATGGCTTACGACAGCAAGAACATTTATTTCGCTTTTCGGTGCTTTGATCCTGACCCTGCAACGATTAAGGCGGAGATTACCGCGCGGGATAATATCCGACCGCACGACTGGATTTGCATCAATCTGGATTCCTTTAACGATCAGCAATCGTTATATGCATTCTATGTTAACCCTCTTGGCATACAAAGCGACAGCCGTTATGCGGCGGGCAATGAAGATTTCAGCGTGGATTTCGTTTGGTACAGCGCGGGGCAAATGGACGAACATGGGTACACGATTGAAATGGGAATTCCGTTGAAAAGCATTCGCTATGCAGACGATAATCCTGTGGAAATGTCAGTTTTTTTTGAGCGCAAGGTAAGTCGCAGGCAAGAACACGGGTCCTTCCCTTCCCTCGACCCGAAAAGAGGATATGCTTTTCTCACACAAATGCTGCCGATGGTATATCCTGACCTGGATCACTACACCTTGTTCGAGGTTCTTCCCGCGGTCACGTATAGCGAACGACATCGAGCAACTTCGGGCGACCTCGCTCTCGAGAAACGTTTATCTGAATTGAGTGTGACGACAAAATACGGAATCACTTCCAACCTGATCCTCGACGGCACCTACAATCCCGATTTCAGTCAGGTTGAGGCCGACGCAGGCCAAATCGATATCAATCTGCGTTCCCAGTTGTTCTTTGCCGAGAAGCGGCCATTTTTTCTGGAAGGCAGCGAAATTTTCAACATCTCCGCCGCCAGCGACTGGGTACCGTACCCGGTGTACACGCGGTCCGTTGTCGACCCTGTCGTGGGGCTGAAACTCTCCGGTAAAATCGGTTCACAGAGCACGCTCGCATCCATTTATGCCATTGACGATATTCCAGTTGAAGATCCGGCGCGCAAGGGAGTGCAGGCACACTTTCCCATTCTTCGCTACAAACACGCGTTGAGCGAGGACAGCTACATCGGTGGGTTGTATGCGGGAAGAGAACTCTCCCAGAGTTACAACCGTCTGGCGGGTGCGGACGGTTCACTGCGCGTCAGTTCGTCAAGTACCTTAGGATTCAACATCCTCGGCTCCCAAACAAAGCTCGCCGATACAGCGTCGCAACTGACCGGCTACACATTTTCCGGGGCATATGGGTATGGAACACGCGACCTCGACTATCGTTTTGAGGTGAGTACGATTTCTCGAGATTTTGCGTCAGAGGCTGGATACGTTGCGCGAACTGGCGGGATGTCTTTCGGTGCCTACGTATCACCCAAGTTTTACCCCGAAACGGCGTTCTTAAGAAGGTTGGACCTTCAACTTTCTTCCGGCCAAACACGCGATGATTTTAGTGGCCTTTGGGAAACCTTGAATCAATTCTCCGTCGTGGGTATTTTCCCGAGCGGGGTGAACCTCGCATTGCGTTATTCTTATTCAACTGAGGTCTTCCTCGGCCAGAGATTCAAAACCGGCGGCTTCACTGTCTCGGGCGGCGGGCAGTTTGAACGGCAAGTAAACTTTACGGCTTCGTATAGAACGACCCACGCCATCTTCTTCTCCGCCACTCCTTATCAGGGAACGAGCAATCGGGCAACTGCAGCGTTAACCTATCAGCTCTGGAACCAGCTTGAAATGAACGTCAATTTCACGTATTCCAGCTTCTTCCGAACCAGCGACAATCTGAAAATCTACGAGTATCCGATCAGCCGGGTTAAACTCACGTATCAGCTCAATCAATACGTGTTCTTTCGGGGGATTACAGAAGCAAACAACTTCCGCAAGCAGCTGTTGACCGATTTCCTGGCGTCTTTCACGTACATCCCCGGCACGGTCGCGTATCTTGGCTATGGGTCGCTTTACGAGAAACTGAAATGGGAAAACAATTCCTATGTTGCCGACAACCAGTATCTCGAAACGAGACGCGGTTTCTTCTTTAAGGTGTCGTACCTCTGGAGAGTATAAAAACGGCTTTCTTAAGATCCTGCTCCATTCGACATCCCAGCATCGTGGCGTAACTTTCTTTCAAACGAGGGCCAATCATGAAAACGCTGAGACTCTTCTTCATTGCCGCATCATTCTTCGTTTCAACCCATGTTTTTGCTCAAACAGCTCCTAAAGAT
>CAYNRS010000174.1:0-5003 GCA_964399565.1 uncultured Ignavibacteriaceae bacterium | reverse complement strand
CAGCAACTGAATCCTGCTCAGTACGAGGCGGTGACGTCATTGGAAGGACCGCACCTCATCATCGCGGGAGCTGGTACGGGCAAAACCAACACTGTTGTCTATCGAGTGGCGTACCTTGTCGAAATGGGCGTGAAACCGGACAGCATTCTGTTGCTCACTTTTACACGCAAGGCAGCGCAGGACATGCTCCGACGCGCCGCAATCCTGCTCGACAGCCGTTGTGAAAACGTCGCGGGCGGAACGTTTCACTCATTTGCAAATAACACGTTACGGAAATACGCTCCTATCGTCGGCTATGAGCGCAATTACACCATCCTCGACCAAACAGATGCAGAAGATGTTGTGAACCTGCTTCGAACACGTCTGCGGCTCGATGCAAAGGAAAAACGCTTCCCGAAAAAAGAGACTTTGTACGGCCTCTACAGCCGCGCTCTGAATACCCTCACACCGATGAAGGATTTGCTCGCACAGGATTATCCACACTACCTGGAACTCGAGGCCGATATCGCAAACGTCCACACAGCGTACACGATTTACAAAAAAGAACACAACCTGATGGATTACGACGATCTCCTCGTGAACCTCGTGGCGTTGCTGAGAAAGGACGAATCCGTAAGGACAGCCCTTTCTATTCGTTACAAGTATATCATGGTCGACGAGTATCAGGATACAAATAAGATTCAGTCGGAGATTGTGAAGCTGCTGGCGTTCAAACATCAAAATGTGATGGTGGTGGGGGATGATGCGCAATCGATTTACCGATTTCGAGGGTCAACCATCAAGAACATTTTGGATTTTCCGAAGGAATATCCCGATTGCAAGGTTGTTAAACTTGAGGAAAATTTCCGCAGCACGCAACCAATCTTGAACTTAGCCAATGAGATTCTGAAAAGGGGAGCGCCGTTGAATCAGGGGTAAGTCGAGATTCAAGGTTCAGGGTTCAGGACAACGGAACCTGAACCTTGAATCCTGAACCTATCGCATTCTCATGTATTACAAAGAACTCTACACGAAGAAACCCGGCGGTAACTTGCCGCATCTCGTGGTTGCAGAAGCAGAGAATCTGCAATCGCGTTTTGTTGTGCAGAAAATTTTGGAACTGCGCGAGCAAGGTATCCCCCTCGAAGAAATGTCAGTCTTGTTCCGTTCTTCTTTCCTGTCCTTCGACCTTGAGATCGAGCTGCAGAAAGCAAACATTCCATTCCGCAAATTTGGTGGCTTTAAGTTCATCGAAACGGCCCATGTGAAGGACATGATTTCGTACCTCCGCGTTCTTGAAAACCCGCGTGATGTTGTCTCTTGGAACCGTATTCTTCTTCTCGTCGATGGCGTTGGACCGAGAACGGCGGAGAAAGTCATCGACGATATCCTGAAACGGCGACTGGGCACGAACGGGCAGGAAATCACTCCGAAGTTCTGGACTGATTATCAGGGATACTCAGACGGCGTCCAGAGGCTTTTTTCGGTTCTCAAAGAAGTTCATTCAACTCAGATTCCCCCGAGCGAAAAATCATTTCACATTCTGCAGTACTACGAGCCAATCCTCAGAGCTCGCTACGATGACCACCCAAAACGTAAAAAAGATCTCGAGATGTTTCAGAACATTACGGAACGTTACAAGAATGTCGGCGAGTTGTTAACCGACCTCGCGCTCGAACCACCAAACGAAAGCGTTGTCGACATAGAATCGCCGGGGCCGGAGGAAGAATACCTCACACTCTCGACAATCCACAGCGCGAAAGGTCTTGAGTGGAATTCGGTGTTCATTATCTATGCACTCGAGGGACGCTTCCCTAGCATGCACTCTGCTGGCAGCGACGATGAGCTCGAGGAGGAACGGCGTTTAATGTATGTGGCGTGTACGAGGGCGAAAGAGAACCTGTTCATCACGTACCCGATCAATATTTACGACCGTGAAAGCGGAATGATCCTCGGCAAACCGTCGCGGTTTATTCAGGGAATTGATGAAAAATTGCTGGAACCGTGGGTGATTGAATGATTCCGTTGGGCCAATTCATGAATTGCACCTACCTGCCGGATTTCTCCGTTCGGGGGATTGTAGAAAAAATGACATGAAATACTTCTTTCTCATCTGGAAGAATATCAAGCGCAACAAACGCCGCACAATTCTCACCGTGCTAAGCGTCGCGGTTGCGCTTTTTCTCTTTACACTGATCCGCACCGTGATTTCGGCGATGGATGCAACGGTCAGAAGCCTGACAAAAACCCCGGTTTTAGTTGTGGAAGATCGCTCAATGCCCTTCAGTTCCAATCTTCCAGAAGCCTATCGGGCGAAAATAGATGCCGTTGAAGGTGTACAGGCAGTCATGGCAACCAATTTTGTCGGCGGGACTGTGAAAGGTGAACAGGGGGAAGTACGTTTTGCTGCGCTGGACGTCAGTGTTGCGCGCAAAGTATGGGCAGACATTTTCGACCAGATTCCTGGCGAGACCTGGCAAGCATTCGAAAAGGAGCGAATGGCGGCAATTGTGGGCCAGGGAAATATGGAAAAATACGGTTGGAAAGTTGGCGACATGATCATCCTCCGTTTTGGGTCTCTCGATATACAGCTAAAGATCGTCGGCGTAAGTCCGCCGGGACTTTTTGGGGATGCCGGCTATTTGCATCGGGACTATTTTCGGGAATTATTTCCCGAGCGTCCCAACGTATCGATGTATTATGTCAGCGTAAAAGATTACAGTTCCATGGTCCCGATTTGCTCTCAAATCGATCAATTGTTTGTTAATTCTTCAACGCCCACACGCACGGAACCCATGGCCAAATTTTTAGCCCGTTTTGTGGACTCTCTTGGAGGCATCCAACAATTAGTATCCGGGTTTGTGCTGGCTATTTTGATCACAATTGTCGCGGTGGCTGCCAACACGATGGCGATGGCGATCCGCGAACGCCAAACAGAAGTAGCTGTTCTGAGAACTCTCGGATTTCGGTCAAGTCAGATACTTGTGTTTATGCTTTCTGAATCAACTCTCTTGTCACTCGTTGGTGGAGTGCTGGGCTGCGGGATGTCTTATCTCCTTCTATCGGGAATCAGTTTGCCCATTGGCGGCGTGGGAGCATTTTTTGTTGTTACCGGCAAAACAATTGCTGAGACGTTGCTGATTGCGTCAATCATTGGCTTGATAAGCGGTTTTATACCAGGGCTGTTTGCAACTCGTAGATCGATCGTGGATGCTTTGAGAAAAGTAGGATAGAGGAAATTCCCTCCTCACCTGAAGTGAGAATTGGAGAGACAACAAAAAGTCTCCTTGAAAAACATACCACTAAAATACAATGCACGCAGCATCGTCGTACGAAAGATCACCACTACGATGACCGTTTTAGGCGTCTCTTTGGTCGTGGCGATCTTTGTTATGGTGCTCGCCCTGGCCAACGGGTTAAGCGAAACCATCGTTTCAGCGGGTGCACCGGACAATGTGCTGGTTTTTGGCACCGGCACCATAGAAGAACGGGAAAGCAGTTTTACGCGTGAAGCTGCCGCCATTATGAAGGCTTTATCAGGAGTTCAACAAAGTACATCTGGAGAACCCTGCGTTTCCCCGGAAGTCGTGATGAATCCTATCATTTCAAAAAAATCAGGAAAAGAGGAAACCTGGACGACCGTTCGCGGCGTGCAACCAGTGGCTTTGGCAGTGCATGATCAGGTTCGAATAACTGAAGGGAGAATGTTGCAATCCGGCCTGGCAGAGATTGTTATCGGAAGAAGTTGTGCGCGGGAACTCGGCTACGTGAACATAGGTGAACAAATATCTTTTGGCAGCCGAAAGTGGCTGATTGTGGGTATTTTCGAAGCGCAGGGCACCAAGTTCGAATCGGAAATCTGGGCTGATGTGAACGTACTCCTGGGAGATTTCCATCGCAATCGTTTAGGTACGGTAACAATAAAATTGGCGGATGCTTCAAAAAGTGAAGAATTCATCCAAATCCTGGAGAAGGATCCCCGCCTCAAGGTGAAGGCATTTTTGGAGACAGCGTACCTCAAAGAAGAAACTGAAACCGCCACAGCGTATCGAGCAATGGGGTTAGCAGTGGCATTTATTTTGGCTTGCGGCGCACTCTTTGGTGCGATGAACACCATGTATGCCGCCGTTGGGGGCCGCGTTCGGGAAATAGCCACCCTGCGCGCTCTCGGTTTTTCCCAGAACTCGATTCTTCTCTCATTTGTCATCGAGTCGGTTCTTATTTCATTCGGCGCGGGAGTGATGGGTTGTTTACTTGCCCTCCTGGCCGATGGAATTTCACTAACAACGATGAACCTGAATACGATGAGTAATCTTACTTTTGCCCTCCGAGTAACGCCCGGCATTTTCTTCGCGGGCATGCTTTTTTCGATTGTGATTGGTATTGCCGGCGGACTCCTTCCCGCCAGTCAGGCTGCACGGCTCTCAATAACCGAGGGGTTGCGAAAAATATAATCCTGTGAAAGCGAGATGATTCTCACAAACCCGTCGCAGTTCATTTTGGGAATCGACGAGAAATTGCTGGAACCTTGGGTGATTGGGTAAGCTGTGCCACGACTTTAAAGTCGTGGCACAATCTGGGATCGGTAATGAACGAACCACGTCAAATCCTCCATCTCGACCGCAACGAAAACCTCTACGGTCCTGCGCCGAAGTGTTTTGATGTCCTCAAAAACATCTCGGAAGAGGAGCTCAGCGTTTACTCAAGAGATTTTTCAAGAGGAGTAAAAAGCAAACTCTCCGAACGACTCTCCGCTGATTTTGGAATTCCAGAAGAACGAATTCTGTTAAGCGAAGGGAGCGAGGACATGCTCAAGCAAGCAGTTCATTGCTACCTGAAGCTGGGCCAGAAAATGCTGACGCCAAAACAATCGTGGTGGTATTATCAAAAGGTGGCTTCGGAAGTCTCTGGTGATACAATAACGTATTCGCTGAAAGAGGAGAGCAATGCATATTCCTACGATGTGCAGCAAATGGTCTGTCTCTTATACACATCTGACGCTGCCGACGATCTTACGCGTGTAG
>CAYNRS010000173.1:0-5011 GCA_964399565.1 uncultured Ignavibacteriaceae bacterium | reverse complement strand
GGCGTATATCATGGCCCGGAAGGCCTGCGACGCATAGCTACCAACGTGCACACAACAGCTTTGGCGCTTGAGAGAGAGCTCAAGAAACTCGGATACACGCAGCTCAATGAGGTCTATTTTGACACATTGAAAGTTAAACCGGGTTCCGTCGAAGAAATCAAGAAGGCTGCGCAGGCAAGATCATTGAACTTCCGCTATTTTGGCAATGACCTGGTCGGGATTTCGGTTGATGAGACTACCCTGCCAGAAGACGTGCAGTCGATCGTTTCTGTTTTTGCAGAGGCGAGGAAAAAGAACTACAGGTTGAATGGCATCGAAGAGCTTTTTGCCGACATTGACGCAAAGTATCCAGAACCATTTTCCAGAACAAGCGATTTCATGACACACCCGATTTTTCATCAGCATCATTCGGAATCGGAAATGACGAGGTACCTGAAGAACCTTGAGAACAGAGACCTTTCCTTGACGCACTCGATGATCCCGCTTGGATCGTGCACGATGAAACTCAATGCCGCGTCGGAACTGATGCCCATTACGTGGAGGGAATTCTCAAGAATCCATCCGTTTGTTCCAATTGATCAGGTCCAGGGTTATCATGAGATTCTTACGGAAATAGAACGGGCATTGTGTGAAATTACCGGGTTTGAGGCCTGTTCCCTCCAGCCGAATTCAGGAGCACAAGGAGAGTACGCTGGACTGATGGTCATCAGGGCGATTCACCGAGATCGGGGAGAAGGACACCGCAATGTTGCCCTCATTCCGCAATCGGCGCACGGGACGAATCCGGCTAGCGCAGTCATGGCGGGAATGACTGTCGTTGTTGTAAAATGCGACAGCCGAGGGAATATTGAACTTGGTGATTTGCGCGCAAAAGCTGAACAGCATAAGCAAGATCTCGCGGCTTTCATGGTTACCTATCCTTCTACTCATGGAGTTTTTGAAGAAAGCATACAGGAGATTTGCGGGATAGTTCATCGAAACAGTGGCCAGGTGTACATGGATGGTGCAAACCTTAACGCCCAGGTTGGCCTCACAAGCCCCGCGATCATCGGCGCTGATGTTTGCCATATTAACCTTCATAAAACATTCAGCATTCCACACGGTGGTGGAGGACCGGGAATGGGTCCGATTTGCGTCGCAAAACACCTCGCTTCGTATCTCCCCCGCCATGTGATGGTGAAGACGGGCGGGAAAAAGGGGATTCACGCGATTTCCGCGACGCCGTGGGGCAGTGCAAGTATTTTGCTTATTTCATACGGCTACCTAAAAATGCTTGGAGGCCAGGGCGTAACAGAGTCCACAAGGTATGCCATCTTAAACGCGAATTATCTCAAGTCACGCCTGGAAAAACACTACGCCGTGCTTTATCGTGGAGAAAAGGGGCGATGTGCGCATGAATTCATCCTCGATATGCGCGAGTTCAAACAATCTGCCTCTGTCGAAGTCGAAGACATCGCGAAACGTCTGATGGACTACGGTTTTCATGCGCCGACAGTATCCTTCCCCGTTGCAGGGACGCTCATGATTGAACCCACAGAAAGTGAATCGAAAGCTGAACTCGATCGTTTTGCTGAAGCTCTGATTTCGATTCGAAAAGAAATCCAGGAAATCATTGATGGAAAAGCGGACCGCCGGGACAACGTGTTGAAGAATGCGCCGCATACGATCGCGGAAGTCGTTGGTGAAAAATGGGACCATTCATACACGCGTTCAAAAGCAGTGTATCCCCTGCCATATCTTCGCGATGCCAAATTCTGGCCAAGTGTTGGGCGCATCGACAATGCGTATGGCGACAGAAACGTCATGTGCTTCTGTCCTCCCATCGAAAGTTATTCTCAGGAAATCGTCTCTTGAAAGTCGATCTTTTGCAGGACCAGATCCAACGAATAGTCGAAAGCTCGCTCGAGGGGATCCTCATTGTACAGGATGGGCGGGCTGTTTTCGTCAATCCGGCCGCAGTTTCGATCTTCGGCTATGAGTCTCCGAGCGAGATCATGGCAGTCGGTTTTGTGGACCTTCTTGCTCCTGCAAGTCGCCCCTTCACGTTCCATGACCCCGAAGGCCATTCTGTCGGCACGATCATCAAGGGAAATGAAGAAGTTCGCGGAATGACGAAGGCAGGAAGAACCATCGACATTGAGGTCAACGCCCATGTGGTGGAATGGAACGGGCGGCCCGCAGTCCAGACTTCCATCCGGGATGTTTCCGAACAGAAGAAGATTGAGCGGGAACAGGCACGCTGGTTGTGGGAACAAGAAACGCTTACGACTATTGACCGTCAACTTGTGGCAATGGTGGATCTGCAAAACGTCCTTGAGGCCATTTCTCATCACGCCAAAACACTCACGCGTTCGGATTTTGCGGGAGTCGTGCTCGTTGACCTCCAAGCAAACACTTACTCATGGCGGACAATGAAGGGGAACTTGTACCCATGGACCTCTGACCCAGCTCCACTGACAGAACCTCACAGGATATTCCTTGCTACCAAGAAGCCGTTGATCATTCCTGACTTTGCCAGGAATAAGTCCTATCAGGTCGACCAGTATCCGCGCTTTGCACAAGAAGAACTTGTGTCAGTGGGAGCCTTTGCCCTGGATGTTGAAGAACGCCGGGAAGGGATGTTGATTGTTGGTTTCAGGAGCGAGCACCAGTTTTCAGGAAGGGAGATGCGCTTGCTGGCTTCGCTTGCTGAGAAATCCTCCATCGCGATAGCAAATGCGCAACTGTATGAAAACCTACTGCAGCGTGAACGGGAGCTTGAGAGGCTTTCCGGGGCCCGTGTGCAGGCTCAAGAGGATGAACGACGAAGGATCGCACGGGAGATTCATGACGGACTGGGGCAAATGCTCACCGCCATTAAGTTCAATCTTGAGATCCTTGGAGATGCGTTTACTCCAGATGAGGCGGAATCCAAGCGCGTTGAAGATATGAAAAACCTGCTCGACCGCGTGATGAAGGAGGCCAGAGAAATTTCCTACAATCTTATGCCGAGTGTGTTGGATGATTTTGGACTGGCGCCTGCGCTCCAGTTGTTGTGTGAACAGATATCGAAACGCAACGCGATCAAGATCGGCTTTCTCGCTCAAGGTCTTTCATCGCGCCTGGAGCCAAGGCTTGAAGTCGGACTCTATCGTATTGCTCAAGAGGCTTTGAACAATATTACCAAGCACGCCGAGGCAACGGAAGCCGATGTTCAGATTGTCAGGCATCCAGAGGGTATTCGACTCACCATCGAGGATAATGGCAAGGGAATGTCCCTGCGACGGCGCGAGATAAAATCGGGGAAGACTGACCGTATGGGCCTCGTTGGGATGAGGGAGCGGACAGCATCGTTCAAGGGCAAGTTTATCATCGACTCTTCTCCAGGGAAGGGAACCATCGTGAACGTTGAAATTCCTCTGGCATCGGCCGAAGGCCATGGATAGGATTCGAATACTCCTCGCGGACGACCATGCTCTGGTTCGAAGCGGCCTCATCAGACTTCTTGAGCCGCAAAAGGACATTGTCGTAGCAGGAGAAGCAGAAGACGGGGAAGAAGCCATCCAGAAAGCAAAACAGCTTAAACCGGACGTTGTTGTTATTGACCTCTCCATGCCGAAGGTGAGCGGAATTGAAGCTGCAAAGGTTCTTCAGAAAGAATGCCCGAGCGTCCGAGTGCTGGTGCTTACCATGCACGAAAACGAAGAATACGTGTACCAGATATTCAAATCCGGTGCCGGAGGTTATATTCTAAAGAATGCTGGTCGCGAAGAAATCACAACAGCCATCCGAGCAGTAGCCAAAGGAGAGCGTTTTTTCAGCCCCCGGGTTTCCGAGATTATGGTCCAAGGGTACTTACGTAAAGCCGAGGATCGCGAAAAAAAGCCGTCGGAGGTTGACATACCACTCACGGCACGCGAGAAAGAGGTGCTCTCGTTTATTGCCGAGGGGTTGAACAACCAACAAATTGCCGACAAGCTTTTCATTAGCCCGCGGACCGTTGATACACATCGCACGAACATTATGCAGAAACTCGATATCCACGATGCCGCGAAGCTGGTGCGCTTCGCCATCGACAGAGGATATTCGAGATCAAAGTAGTTCTCGTTTTGATACACATCTTTTCAAAAAATTGTTGAGAAAATCTGGTTTTCACTTGAATCCACTCCCTGCCGCTTCATCACCACTCCTTAATTCCTGAGAGCTTCCATACCCGTCTACGGTAATCACCGTAGTCGAGAATTACGTTTTCCCGCTGATTCTGATTTCCCCTCGTTTTCCTAAATTTTTCCCACAAATCTGGCTTCATCTCACCGTTCATCCAACAAATCTTTGGAGGGATTTTTTATGGAACGCATAAAGATTCTCATTGCGGACGACCATCGGGACTTTCGAAAAGTCGTTCATGAGTTTCTCGATCGGCTTCCGAATGTATCCGTCGTCGGCGAAGCTGCGGACGGAAGGGAAGTTATCGAAAGCGTCGAAAGACTTCAGCCCGACGTTGTGCTGATGGACATCGCGATGCCTTTCGCGAGTGGCTTGGAGGCCACTCGTGTTATCAAGCAGAGATGGCCTTCGACGAAAGTATTTATTGCGACGATCCACGATAACCCGGTGTACCGTATGCAAGCTCAAGAGGCAAAGGCCGACGGCTTCATGCTGAAGTCGGCTATGAAACCGAGCCTCGAAGCAACTTTTGGCCGCGCAGAAGGTGCAGCGAACTTCCATGCAGCCGCCAAAATCAAGCTCTAAATAATCATTTGAATTCGAAAGGTGACATATGGTGAACACAATCAAAGTGCTTCTGGCCGACGACCATGAAGTGTTTCGTCGAACGCTCGCAGCGTTTCTTGGACAGGTGACCGGAGTCGAAGTCGTTGGTGAGGCCGTCAACGGCAATGAAGCGATTACAATGGCGGATCGGCGTCGTCCGCACGTGATTCTCCTGGATTTGAACATGCCGCGGAAGAATGGCTATGAGTCTTCACGAACCATTAAACGACAAAACCCCGCTACGAGGGTCTTTATCGTA
>CAYNRS010000172.1:0-5022 GCA_964399565.1 uncultured Ignavibacteriaceae bacterium | reverse complement strand
CACTCCTTTGAATTCCGTCATCGGCTTCGCCGGCGTCATGCTGAAAAACAAAAACAGAAACCTCAAGCGTCAGGACGTGAACTTTCTGGAACGGATTGTCGAGAACGGAAAGCATTTGTTGGACCTCATCAACCAGCTTCTCGACCTGAGCAAAATCGAAGCCGCCTCGGCAAAACTCAAGATCACTTCAGTGTCGTTAAACCGGCTTGTAAAGAAAACCGTCGACCAGCTTGGCGGTGAGGTTCGCGGGAAACCTATTCGACTCGTCACCAATTTGCCGAGGTCTATCCCAGCGCTCCTCACGGACGAGCAGAAACTCCGCCAGGTGCTCATTAATCTGTTGGGGAACTCTTTCAAGTTCACAGAAAAAGGGACGATCACGGTAAGCGTGCGACTGGAGGAATCCGGCAAAAGGCTTTACAGTCTCGATGTCCAGGACACGGGATTCGGGATTCCACAAGAGCATATCGAGAGAATCTTTCAACCATTCCACCAGGTCGACCACGGACAACCGAGAAAAGCCGAGGGTACGGGACTGGGGCTTTCCATTGCACAGTCTCTCTGTCAATCGCTCGGATACAGACTGGAAGTTCAGAGCAAAGTCGGCGAAGGTTCGACCTTCAGCATTGTATTCGCGGAAAATTCACAGCCAAAACAAAGGAGGATCTCATGAATTATTTTGCAATTCTTGTTGCTGCAGTTGCAAACATGGCTATTGGTTTCGTCTGGTACGGTCCGTTGTTCGGGAAGAAGTGGGCGGCTCTGCATGGATATACCGAAGAACAAATAAAGAGCATGAACCCGGGGCCTTTGTATGCGCAGTCATTCGTGGCCGTGCTCGTTTCTTACCTTATCCTTGCCCGGTTTGTCACGCCGACAACGACGTTGATGGAAGGGATTGAGGTCGCCTTCCTCGTGTGGCTTGGTTTTGTTACAACGACGCAGTTCACAGCGAGTATTTTTTCAACGAAGCCACGTGCATTGTATTTTCTTGATACAGGTTATCAGCTTGTGACCTTCATTGCGGCGGGAACAATTCTTGCATCGTGGAGATAATCAAGAACAATCCATGTGCGAACGGTTCGTGTTGGTGAAATCGCCCATAGACTCGCACCGTAGAGTTTTCATAACTGTTTTTGCTTAGCTGACCGAGAACCCAACTTCTTATGGCCGAGAACAATACTCAAGAAGGATACCTTGTCCTTTCCGACATATCCGGATATACGTCTTTTTTGACGCATGCCGAGCTTGACCACGCCCGCGAGATCATCGCCGATTTATTGCAGCTGATTACGCAGAGGTTCAAATCTCTTCTCACCATCTCGAAATTCGAGGGTGACGCAATATTCGCATACGCTCCCGATAAAAGAATAACGCGCGGCGAGCTCCTCGTCGAAGTTCTCGAGTCTGCGTACCAGGCGTTTCGCGACCGCATCCAATCGTCAAAGCGGATGAGCGCTTGCAGCTGCCGCGGGTGTCAGGCGATGCCCACGCTGGACCTGAAATTCATGGTACATTACGGTCAATACGCCTTCCAGGAAGTCGCAGGGCACAGAGATCTTGTTGGACACGATGTCATCCTCGTCCATCGCCTCCTCAAGAATCACGTTACAGAAAAAACCGGGTCTCGCGCGTACTCGTTGTTCACAAAACCGGCGCTCAATCGCATCGGCACCGCATCGGATGGGCTGACGCAACAGGAAGAATCTTATGAACACATAGGGACGCTGGAAATCTTTGTTGCGGATCTGAAAGCACGTTACGAAGAAATTGTTGCGGCCCGACGCGTGATGCTTTCCCGCGAAGACGCGACCTGTATCCTCATTTCAGATTACGATGCGCCTCCGCCGTTCGTCTGGGACTGGCTCAATGACCCCCGGAAAAGGATGTTGTGGTCGGGCGTCGAAGTACGTCCTCTCCTGCGCCCGGGCGGACGCATGAAACAGGGGGCGGAGAATCATTGCATTCACGGCAAAGAGGTCAGCCTTGAAAAAATTGTCGATTGGCGGCCGTTCGACTACTTTACCGTCGAGGTGACGACGACGCTTGGCCTCCTCCGCACAACCTACGCGCTCGAACATACGGATCGAGGAACAAGACTGGAGGATCGTTCGATGCTGGAACCTCGTCTCGGCGTCCTTAAGCCCTTCAGCGGACTCATATTAAAGATCCTGTACAGAATCATCAACGCCAGAGGGCAGTACGAAAGACTCGGCCTCCTGATTTCAGAAGAAGCCCATGTTGAGCTCCCGCGCGAAGCTGAGTCGATTCCCTCGGACGAATATTGATATGAAAGAACTAGCCGAAATCCTCGACGCCGCTCAACGTTTGCAGAATTCCGGCAAAAAAGGTGCGCTTGCCACGGTCGTAAAGGTGACAGGCTCCGCATACCGTCGCCCCGGGGCGCGCATGCTCTTTTCCGAGAGTGGACATGAAGCGGGTTTCATTAGCGCGGGCTGCCTGGAAACTGATTTGATGGAACGGGCAAAGACGGTCATGGCCTCGAACAAGCCTGCCATTGTTTCCTACGACACATCCTCGACAGACGATTTGATCATGGGACTCGGCCTTGGCTGCAACGGACTCGTCGAGCTTCTGGTCGAACCATTGCAGAACGGAACGGCGCGTGAGAAAAACGATTTCTTCGGAGAATGCGTCCGGAGTCGTGAGAAAGCAGTTCTGGCGACGGTTTTCGGCGTGAAGAACATTCCGGGCGTCTGCGTTGGCGACTATTTACACATTTCTCAAGGAAAAATCAGAAGCAGCATTCACGAGGCGGGTCTAAAATCTTCGTTGCAAGCCGACGCAGAAACTGCTCTGAACAGCGAAAAATCTTTGGGAAAATCGTATCTGGTTCGGCAGGGAGAAGTCGAGGTCTTCATTGAAGTGATCCTGCCGCCTCAGCCGCTCGTGATATTCGGCGCTGGTCTTGACGCATTTCCTGTTATCAAATTTGCCCATGATCTCGGCTGGCATACGACACTCGTTGACCATCGGCCTGCGTATGCAACAAAAGAAAATTTTCCGCTTGCCGACTCTGTGATTCTGTCCCAACCCGAGGATATTTCGCAACATTTGAAAATCGACGGACAAACAGTGGCGGTGATCATGACGCACAATTTTCCGACGGACCTAAAATTGCTCAAGGTGCTTCTACCTTCGCCTGCTTTGTATGTTGGACTGCTTGGGCCTAAAAGCAAATCCGAGTTACTGATGCAGCATTTGAAAGACGACGGCTTCAAGCCGACGAAGGAACACCTTGCAAAACTTTACAGCCCGGTTGGGATTGACATTGGAGCGGAGACACCGGAGGAAATTGCATTTTCAATTCTTGCGGAGATTAAGGCAGCGTTGGCGGGGCGAGGGGCGGGGTTTTTGAAGGATCACGAAGGGCCGATACATACAGGCTCAAACGGCAGCCTAACCGGAGGTTAATCTGACTCAAATGATATTCAGGAATGCTGATCTATTAATAAAACAGTTGAATGAGGATAACTCTCGGTTTGCCATCAAGGTTATTGCAATTGATGGTAAGGACGGCGTTGGTAAATCGACTCTAGCCAAAAAAATAGCAATAAATCTCAATGGCTCTTATCTTGAACTCGATCAGTTTATCGAGAAAAATAAAGGCCATTATGTCTCAGCAATCAAGAAGGATGATTTGTTAAACGAAATACGAAATAACTCAAATAAAAAGCCAGTGTTAATAGAAGGTATTTGCGCTCAAGAAGTTCTAAAAAGTTTAAATATGAAAGCAGATGTCTTGATTTATGTTAAACAGATTGACGAATTTGGAGACTGGTTTGATGAGTATTTATTTGAATCTCTTCAAAGTCCAGAAGAAGTATTTCAAAAAGACGAAGAACATTTTAAGCAATTCCGAAAGCTCATGCGACGAATCGCTGGATCAGGTGAAATTGACGAATACAAAGAAGCAATATTTCACGAAATCGTTCGATATCATTACAAATATAAACCTCACAATACGGCAAATCATATTTTTAATAGCTATATAAATACTGCCTAACACAACCGCAGGCATTCGGAATGGGAGTGAGTTCCGGTATGGATGACCTAATAAGGCATAGATCATTTTATGAAACTGAACTCACACAGCTAAAAACAGTTTTATAATCATGGGAAATCTTGTAGGAAGAAGAATGAATGGCTCGAGCGATTGGTTTGAGAGTGCGGCTACAAAATCTGCGAACAAAGACTTTCACGGAGCTATTGCTGATCTTAACAAGGCAATCGAACTGAATCCCAATGATTTAGATGCCTATCAAAAAAGGGGGAGTGCAAAAGCTTGCTTACAAGATTTTCAAGGAGCACTTGCTGATTTCAACAAGGCAATCGAGCTTAATCCAGATTTTGCAGAATCCTACAACATGAGAGGAGGTGCAAAGGTCTTACTTAAAGACTATCATGAAGCAATTGCTGATTTTAACAAAGCTTCCGAGCTGAAACCGGAATATGGAGAAAACTATGCTGACAGGGGTGTTGCATACTTAGACCTTAACCAAGGAAGCAAAGCATTGGCTGATTTTATAAGGGCGAAAGACCTTGGTTTTCCAGTTCCACAGGAGTTATTAGATGCGTGCAAGAAGGGATGGCAATATGATGATATGGCTTGGTGGTTGGTGTTGTCTACGGGTGGATTTCGATTTCAGCAAGTAGCCTCTTATGTTGATGTTCCAAGTCCTTTCCCTAAGAACTTGAATAGCATTTCAAGTTTGATAGGTTCATGTAATACCATCGAAGTTGCGGAATGTTCCAACAAAATAGTATCCGAGGTACAAACTGTAGCTAAAGGTTTCTTAAGGAGAAAAGCCCAACTTTTATTCACACTTTCGAATAGTCGACAATTGCTAATGCAGCCTGTCGGTTCTAAATTCCTCGATATGGATGTACACTTCAGCCAGCTCAATCTTACTTATCGACCTAAAGGTTCTTTTTACGATGATGTTTCTGATCGCCGCAAAACAAAATTCGAAAATCTTGCTATGAAGTTTCCGTTCGAAC
>CAYNRS010000171.1:0-5037 GCA_964399565.1 uncultured Ignavibacteriaceae bacterium | reverse complement strand
TCGATTTTGGCGGCTTTTGACCGAAGTATTTCATGCCTTCCATCCAACGTAGAAGACCGTGAACGACCTTGCCCGATGCCGCAATTTCACCTGCTTTGTCAAAGGATTTTCCATAGAGCCTTTTCATCAATCCATCGATGACCATGTTCGCAGGGCCGGTGTCGAATGCAATGACTTCATCGGGGGAGGGCTTCTTCGGCAACACCGTTACGTTGGCTATACCGCCCAGATTCAACAGCATTCTGCTTTTCTGGTTTGAACGGAAGACAAGATAGTCCAGATATGGAACAAGCGGAGCTCCTTGACCTCCAACGGCCATGTCCCCCGTGCGAAAATCTCCCACAGTCGGAATACCGGTAAGTTTAGCGATGGTGGCGGGGTCGCCGATCTGCAGGCTTGAACGGATCCTTCTGCCAAACGCTGGCTTCAACCCGGGAAGATGATGAACCGTCTGACCGTGTGAACCGATCAAATCAACGCGAGAAACAGGTATAGCTCCCTTCCGGGCGATTTTTTTAACAGCGTCTGCAAAAAAATGAGCCAGAAGTATGTTTAACTCGCAGATGACGTCGACGCTTCCTCTTCCCGGAAGAGAATTCCTCAACACGAATTCACGAAAGCCTTTTGGATACGGAAATGTTTGAAATGCAAGGAGGCGAAGTCGAGTAGCAGAGCCGGAATCTGACACCCTGACAAGTGCGGCATCAATACCGTCGGCGGATGTTCCCGACATCAAACCGACGATGAGCTTCGATTTCTTCCTCTGAAGGCGCTGGAGAACCGTCATGCGGTGAATAATAGGAAAAATCAGTTGTTTTTCATACGCTTGACTCAGGACATCAATCACTGTATCTTATGACGAGGAAACATTCCGAAGGACAATGGTCGTACGATAAATCCTTCGGAAGGTCCTACGTATGGCTGAAACGATTACACTCAAAGAGCTCCTGACGGAGCATACGCGGGAAGGCGAGTTGTATTCATCGATGCCGGACCAGTGGGTACGCTGTTTTGCATGCGGCCACCGCTGCAAAATCCCTCCGGGGAAAGACGGCATCTGTCGAGTTCGATTTAATCGCAACGGAAAGCTGCATGTCCCGTGGGGTTACATTGCAGCGTTGCAACTTGACCCTGTGGAGAAGAAACCTTTTTTCCACGCTTATCCCGGTTCAACCGCGTTGAGTTTTGGCATGCTCGGCTGCGACTACCACTGTGGGTACTGTCAAAACTGGGTGACGTCGCAAGCATTACGCGATCCCGTAGCCGGATCTCCGCCGGATTACATTTCTCCCGAAGAGTTTGTTGACCTCGCGCTGCGCAAAAAGGCAAAAATTGTTACCAGCACGTACAACGAACCGCTCATCACGAGTGAATGGGCGGTTGAAATCTTCAAAATGGCCAAACCCATCGGGCTTGTGACATCTTATGTCTCCAACGGCAATGGTACGAAAGAGGTCCTCGAGTACCTCGCGCCGTGGGTCGATCTCTACAAGGTCGATTTGAAAGGCTTCAGGCAGAAGGAATACTCGCAGCTCGGTGGAGTGCTTCAAAACGTCCTCGACACTGTGAAAATGCTGCATGATCGCGGCATTTGGGTGGAAATCGTCACACTGTTGGTTCCCGGTTTCAATGATTCTCATGAAGAACTTCGCGACATCGCGGACTTCGTGAGAGGAGTTTCTCCCGACATCCCCTGGCATGTTACGGCCTTCCACAAGGATTATAAGATGACCGACCCCGACAACACCTCCGTCTCAACATTGATACGCGCAGCGGAGATCGGCTACGGCGCAGGTCTCCATTATGTTTATGCGGGTAACCTCCCCGGGGAAGTGGGAAAATACGAAAATACATTTTGTCCTTCATGCAACGAAACACTTATTGAACGTTGGGGCTTCCGCATCGTAAGCAACAAAGTCAACAAGGGAAGTTGCTACAAATGCGGGACGAGAATTGCCGGTCGCTGGACTGATTCATTGATTTAAAACCTCCATTGATTCCTCTTAATTTCTTTTTGTGCCACGGCAGGTTGTCATGAGGCAGTTTTTTGGCGTTCTCCTGTTCAGCTCTGTCTTCTCCGGCTTTCACTGTAGGTCATCCGAGCCGCCCGAGCTTCGACAGGCTGCTGCCGTCATCAATTGGCATCTTGCTGAGTATAACATGGCTCGCTCGATGTTTCCCGTGGTTCTCCCAAACGGCACACCGCGGCAATGGGTCAGTTACTATTTTTCCGTCATGGGAGCGTCTGAAAGTTTGCCGAATGAAGAACACGCGACGGAAGAGGATCATGAAATGGCAAGAGCGATGCGAATGCCGCTCTGGCCGGCCGGCGTTACCGCAGTCCACACAAAACCTGATGTATTAAAGGGAAAACAAATTGTCTTGAAGTGGGACGATACAAAGAGAATCGTGATTGTTGAAGCTTATCTTGACCCAAACGGTGAGCCCGAATTTGTTCGTGAAATCCCGCTTCCGGGCGTAACCTCCACAAATGAGCTCGCACGCATATCAGCCCAGAGTCAGATAGAAATGGGTGGAACTTTTCAATCGTTCTAGCCCTCTCAATTCTGAATTCCATGAGCGGACGCACACTTCTCCTGCAAGCCTTCGTAGCGCTCTTTCTTACGGTTCAGGTGTTAAACGGTCAGACAGACTCGCCGGTTCATTTTTTCCCAAGTCATCAGCTTCTCAGGCAATTCGTCGGAGATGGAATGGCTCACCGTTTTGGAGCGGCAAAGTTGTTTGGGAACAGACAGTTGCGCGGAAGCACCGGTTCAGTCATTCCTGTGATGAACACCGAATACCTGGGTCTGCCCATGCAAGCGAGCGTTGCAGCGTCCGTTCATGCGCAATTGGATCTTTCACAGAGCATCAGCCTCATGAGCACTGAGTTCGTCGTGGATTTTTTTCTCCTGGATGTGCAGCCGGCCGACGACACTATCGTTCGACTCGGCATCAGCCACACGAGCCATCATTTGGGCGACAATTCTTCTTCCCGGCTTCAGAACCAGATCCCCCTGGACTACAGCAGGGATTATGTGCAACTGTTCTTTGTACAGACGATGTTCCCTGTTCGAGTTTATGCAGGGACGCAGTATGCATACAATTTTGTCGTTAATACACCGATCAAGAAACCATGGTGGCTACAAACCGGGGTCGATGGTGAAATAGCGTCTTTTGAGCCCGGTTTCAAACTTTACGCCGGCTGCGATGTGAAAATCCGCCAGGAGATGAATTATGCCACGACCCAGAGGTACGAACTGGGGTTGATGTGGCCATCAAACAACGGCCGAAACCTGAGGTTTTCTCTGGCGCACCAAGCGGGCGTTGACGAGCGAGGACAATTTTTCACGGAACACATTCAATGGAATAGCATCGGCGTTGCCATTGAGCTGTAGAAAACCCTCCTAAATCGCCGAATGCAATCCGGCATTCAGCAAGAGGTTCAAGAAAAAGATGAGACCAAAATTGTATGTTGTAACAATCGGAGCGATTGCGGGAATATTCGCAGGCAGGCATTTCGAAGTTGGCACTCTCTGGACCTTCGGGCTTGTGATTGTCGGTATGTTTAGTGGCCTTTTTCTCTATGTGCTTTTGACTAAGCGCTCAGGTGTTTGACTCTCCAATTATGAATATTCTTCAAAGGATTCCATCGATGAACGAACGCAATGAAATGCTCATGGGAGGCCGGAATACTTTGAAACAGGTTTACCTTGGTGTGTTCCTGGCCTTCGCATTTGTGCTTACCAGTTGCTCAACGCAACCCGCGCAGAAAGAAACAGCCGAGAAACCTGAGATCACACTCAGCGTCGCCAGTCTCAATATTTCCGGCCATAACAAGCGCATCGAAAAGAGCGATGTTCAAAAACTGGCGGCTTCGTTGAAGAAAGAACAGGTGGAGATCCTCGCTGTTCAAGGAATCACGAGGTATCCGGGAGTTGAAACGCGTGTTGACCTCGTTGACCAATTGGCAAAAACGGCCGATCTAAGCAATGGGTTTGGCGAAATGATGAACAACTCGGGTCGCCAAACTGGAAATGCCGTGTTCACTTCATCTCCGATCCGGTCGAAATTCAATCTCTCATTTGAGAACGTAAAATCGGCGAGGTTCGAGGCCGCTTTCCAGGCTATTGTTGACGGTGGCGTAAGGGAAGTCCACGTCGTAAGTGCACAGCTTCCAAAAGCGCCGCTTGAAGAGCAAATCGCCTGTGTTGCCATGGTCTCTTCTCTTAAAGATGCCGGAAGGAGTCCGGCGGTCATCCTTGCCGGAAACCTCCCAAACTCGGAAAAAGCCCTTGGCGGAAGCAGCTTTGAGGATGTTCAGAAGGGCGGAGGGAAAAACGCAGCGACGCGGATCTGGTACATGCCCAATGAGGCTTTGAAAGTGGTCTCGGTACGATCCGTTGAAACGGATTTTGGGCCGATGCTCATCGCCCAGTTCGGAGTATTTCGACAAAGATTGCCGTAGTTTGCGTCGTCAGCGTTACGCCAACAACCCCAGCCAGCGTCATCAGAAAGGATTCACATGAAGATCAATATTTTTCGGACAGCGCTCATTGCTTTTGTTTCGCTCCTTTCGTTGCTCGTCGGTATGATGATTGGATCGCGTATGACTCCGTTGAGAGGCATTGAAGGGGCAGAATTACTCGTGGGGCTGAACTTCACGCCTGCAAAACGCGATTCCATGCTCGAAGGGCTTCGAGACAACCTCAAAAACTTTGAAAACCTGCGAAAAGAAGCGCTGCCAAACAACGTCGTTCCTGCACTCCTCTTCAATCCGATTCCCCTCGGAATGAAATTCGAATCCGTTCACAGGCAATTCAAAATGAGTCTGATTGGAAAAGTTCCTTTGCCGCGTGATATCGACGACGTCGCGTTTTATTCTGTCGGACAGCTTGCCGAACTCATACGCACCAGGAAAATTTCTTCACAGCAGTTGACAAAGATGTACCTGGACCGTTTGAAAAAATATGGTGCGAAATTGGAATGTGTTGTTACTTTAACAGAAGAACTTGCCATGAGGCAGGCAAAACGCGC
>CAYNRS010000170.1:0-5039 GCA_964399565.1 uncultured Ignavibacteriaceae bacterium | reverse complement strand
AGAAATTGCACGCCGCCTCGCAAAACTCGCCCACGCCCCCTTCATTAAGGTGGAAGCATCGAAGTACACAGAAGTCGGCTATGTCGGAAGAGACGTGGAGTCAATGGTACGCGATCTTGCGGAAATAGCCGTCAACATGGTCAAGGCGGAGAGGACGGTCGAAGTTCAGGCCCGTGCGGCGGAGCTTGTCGAAGAGCGTCTTTTGGACATCCTCGTCCCTCCCATCCGGCGACATCGCGCAATGGAGACAGTACCGGGAACGCAGGAACCCGAAGATGACCAGGAGAAAACAAGACAGAAGTTTCGCGATAAACTCCGTTCAGGCTCACTTGACGACCGAGTCATCGAGATTGAGACTTCGGTTCCACAGATGCCGCTGATGCAGGTCATGGGTCCGGTGAGTCTTGAAGAGATGGGCATCAATATCCAGGACATGTTCAGCAATATACTGCCGAAAAAGAACAAGCACCGAAAAATGACCGTTGGAGAGGCGAAGGCGTTCCTTGCGCAGGAAGAAGCTCAGAAGCTGATCGATATGGACAAGGTTGTCAAGGAAGCGCTACAGCGTGTCGAGAACTCGGGGATTGTTTTCATCGACGAAATCGACAAGATTGCGGGCAGTCGCGGGCAACAGTCGGGCGGCCCCGATGTATCACGCGAGGGTGTGCAGCGTGACCTCCTTCCCATTGTTGAGGGGTCCAGCGTGACGACCAAGTATGGTATGGTGAAGACAGACCATGTGTTATTCATTGCCTCGGGAGCGTTTCACGTGGCGAGGCCTTCCGACTTGATTCCGGAGCTTCAGGGACGTTTCCCGATTCGTGTTGAACTCAAAAGTCTTACGCAGGAGGATTTCGTCAGGATTCTCTCACTTCCGCAAAACGCTCTTCTCAAACAATACGCAGCGCTTTTGGAAACGGAAGGAGTCAAGGTGAAGTTCGACGACGAAGCTGTGCAGGAAATTGCGCGCATTGCATTTGAAGTGAACGAACAGGTGGAGAATATCGGCGCACGACGTCTTCACACCATCATGACGACACTTCTTGAGGAAATTCTCTTCGAGGCGCCGGACGGGTTGAAAACAACCTCCCTGACGATTACAAAGAAACTCGTCGAAGATAAGCTGAATGCAATTGTGAAGAACAGGGATTTAAGCAGGTATATTCTGTAAGAGTTTGTAGGTCGACATTAGTGTCGACCTACAAAGCCGCTAGTGAAACTTCTCGTCCTTTGGCGGGGGCTGGAATCCGAACATCTGAGCTCCGGCGATCTCGCCGGCAATTTTCACTTCTCCAAACTTCTTCTCGTACTTATCGATGTTATCTTTGAGCGCGTTCAGCAGCATCTTTGTGTGCTGGGGTGTCATCACAATCCTTGAAAGTACCTTGGCTTTCGGGACTCCGGGAAGGACACGCGTGAAATCAATGACGAACTCTGCGGGAGAATGCGTGATAATCGCGAGATTGGAGTAAATTCCCTCTGCTTCTTTCTCGCCAAGTTCGATGTTAATCTGTTGTTGTTGAATAGGGTCGCTCATGGTTGTTCTTTCTCCGTCGTCCGGATTCCGCGATGGCGGTTTAACTAATTGCCTTTTCGAATCTTGTCAGCCTGTTCAAATGCATTCATTGCCTTGTCTTTGTTTCCCAGTCGCGCATAGATCGTGCCAAGAGTTTCCCACACTTGGGGATCGTCTTTGCGAAGTTGCGCTGCCTTCTCCATGTAAGGCAACGATTGCTTGAACTTCTCCTTGTATTCTTCAGTTTCCTGCCCTTTTTCGTCCGCGGCCTTGATGATGTCAACACCCCAGTTATAGAACGTGGCGCCCAGGTCAAAGACTGCGTCCCCGTACTCGGGGTCAATCTCTGTGGCAATTCTAAACTGGTCTATTGCACGATTGTAATCCCCGTCTGTCCTGTAAAGAATTCCCAGCAGGTAGCGTATAGTCTTGTTGCGAGGCTCGTTTTTCGACGCCAGTTCATACGCTTTGATAGCGTCTTTTATTCTTCCGGACTCAACATACGCGCGCAGGAGGAACGTCAGGTTCTCATTGTCGGAGGGGTCTGCAGTTTTCACTTCCTCCAGTGACCTCGTGGCCCGCTCGAAGTTTGCTAAAGCCAGTTTGTGCTCAGTCGAATCGATATTGGCCGCAAACGGCGATGTGAACGTCTTCTCTGATACTTTGTCCGCCTCGATGACGAGTCGCAGATTATAGGTGTTATACGTCCATTCTTCCTTCCTGCTGGCCCTCGTTCCTTTTTTCACGTTATCCGGCGCACCCAGACTCTTGAGAACATCGTTCTTGTTGGTCCCTTTTTTCACTTCGTCGAGATTTTTCAGGCCTCTCAATTTTCCGGCATTATCTCCTTCGAACTTGCTCTTGTGGTCATAACCTCGCTGAAGGTAAATCCTGCCCGCACGTTTCATAGCCTCAACATCCTTCCCTTTTTTCCAGGCTTCCTCAAAGGCTTTTAGGGCATTGTCAAAATCGCCTCTGTTGTTGTAGGCATATCCCAGGTATCTGTAGGTCAACGAAGTATCGGGCCATGCTCGGATGGCTTTCATGAACTGCTCGATGGACCGGTCATAAAACTCAGTGGAATCACTGCTTGCCCTGTCGAGGTAAGCCACACCGTCGTTTAGATGGCCACCCCAACGGTTGTATTTTATCCCATGAATCTCACGTGCGTGTTTATCCGAGACATTGAGGGCCGCGTCGAAAGCGAAATTCATTCCGACATAGTCGCCTTTCTCCGACCTCAAACCCCCGAGGAGAAACCACGCCTCCTCGTTGCCCGGATTTTTCTGAACCTCGGACTCGAGGTTCTTGATGGCGGCGTCATAGTTTTTTTGCGAGATATACAGTTTCGCACTCGTCATCTCCGTGGAACCGCATTGATACGCCTGAAACATCAGGGAAGAGAATGCGAGTACGAAAAGCCAAACCTTGAAATGTTGTCTCATGATTTCGTCCTTCAGATTCGTGGTGAGGAAAGATTTTTCGAAATCAAACTTCGAAAAATATACCGAACCGTTCCTGGAATATCAAGGACGTTCTCGAAACTTTGACTTTCGAACGATTTATGGATAGATTTATCGGCGATAAATGAACGTTACGGATTGTACATTTTGCAGAATCGTTTCAAGAGAACTTCCGGCTGAAATACTGCACGAGGACGAGAACGTTCTTTGCATCCTGGACATTAACCCGATTCACTTCGGCCATGCGCTCATCATTCCGAAATTCCATTGCAGGGACTTTCTCGACCTCCCCCAGAAAGATCTTCCGACGATATTTCACGCGGCCCAGGTTGTCGCCAGAGCCGTGGTTTCAAGCCTGCAGTTAAACGGTTTTAACATTTTTTCAAACAACGGCCGCGTTGCCGGCCAATCTGTGTTCCACTTTCATCTTCATGTTACTCCCCGGTATGATGACGATAACATCAAGTTCGTTTTGAAACTCAAGTCGTACAAGAACGGCTAAATGGAGCGCTATGCGCGGCTGATCAGGCAGCATATCAGGCTGTAACGACAGGAGAAGACAATGCCTAACTATGTGAAACTTACAACACCATCCAAGGGACAAAAAGTCACTGTTTCGAACGGAGCCCTCCGGGTGCCCGACGATCCCGTCATCCCGTTCATCGAAGGAGATGGGACAGGACCGGATATCTGGAATGCTTCGCAGCTCGTTTTTGACGCGGCCGTGGAAAAAGCCTACAGAGGAAAAAAGAGAATTGTTTGGTTCGAGGTTTTTGCCGGCGAAAAAGCCAACTCCATGTATGGACCTAACACCTGGCTCCATGACGACACCCTTGCAGCAATAAAGGAACACGTCATAGCCATTAAAGGCCCGCTAACGACACCTGTGGGAGGCGGCATCCGATCGATCAATGTAACACTCCGCCAATTGCTCGACCTTTATGTTTGTCTGCGCCCGGTAAGATATTTTCCCGGGGTGCCGTCTCCCGTCAAGAATCCAGAACGGGTGGAGATGGTCATTTTCCGTGAAAACACTGAGGATATCTACGCAGGAATTGAATGGAAATCGGGCTCTCCCGAAGCAAAAAAGGTGATTGAATGGCTCCAGAAAGAAATGGGAGTGAAGAAAATCCGTTTTCCGGACAGTTCAAGCATCGGCGTAAAGCCCGTCTCCACGGAAGGAACAGAACGACTGGTGCGAGCCGCGATCAAATACGCTCTCGAGAACAACCGAAAATCCGTTACTCTGGTCCACAAGGGGAACATCATGAAATTTACTGAAGGAGGATTTCGGGACTGGGGATACGAATTGGCAAAGCGCGAATTCGGCGGTCAGCCCCTGGACGGAGGACCGTGGGTGAAGCTCCCGAATGGCATCGTGGTGAAAGATGTGATTGCGGATGCGTTCCTTCAACAGATTCTAACGAGGCCGGCTGAGTACGATGTTATCGCAACACTGAACCTCAACGGCGATTACATTTCTGACGCACTCGCTGCGCAAGTCGGCGGGATCGGAATCGCACCTGGGGGCAATATCAACTACGAAAACGGATTTGCTGTGTTCGAGGCAACGCATGGAACGGCTCCGAAGTACGCCGGACAAGACAAAGTGAATCCCGGTTCCGTGATCCTTTCCGGCGAAATGATGCTGCGGTATATGGGATGGAAAGAAGCTGCCGACCTTATTATCAACGGTTTGGAAAAAACAATTCAAGACAGAGTCGTGACCTACGATTTGGCCCGATTGATGGAAGGCGCAAAAGAAGTCAAGTGTTCGGAGTTTGGGAAAGCGATTGTGAAGAACATGTAAACATGCGCGAAGATTTGCATTGTGCAATAGCCCGACCCTTCAGGGTCGGGCTATTGTTTTTCTGACGATTTCTTGAATACCTCTCCAATTTTCAGTATCATTCCCACAGAAATCATCTTATCGAGAGATTACAGATGGGCATAACTGTCCAAAAACCGGTTCAGGAACAGGAAAAAGATGTTAACATCCTTGTGCAGGAACCTGCGAGGGTCATCCTGTACAACGACGAAGTGCACACGTTCGACGAAGT
>CAYNRS010000169.1:0-5049 GCA_964399565.1 uncultured Ignavibacteriaceae bacterium | reverse complement strand
CGCTGTTACGCGAATGCCTGAAATGGGCAAGGGAACTGAGATCATTTTCGGTGATGACAAATCCACGGACGGCACGAAAGAAAAAGTCCTGGCAATGATGAAGAAATTCACAAAACGGAAAATCAGGGTCGTGGATAGTCCGGGGATAAACAAGGCCGAGAATGTCTGGGCATGCTTTGAACAGGCGACGGGTGATATTCTCATGATTCTTGATGCCGACCTCACCGTGATTCCTGAAGAGCTGCCCTATTTCTACGAAGCGATTACGAAGAATTATGGCGAGTTCATCAACGGCTCGCGGCTTGTGTATCCCATGCACAAGGAAGCCATGAAGGCGGTGAATATGCTCGGGAACAAGTTCTTCTCTACGTTGTTTTCGTACATCCTCGATACGACTATAAAGGACACGTTATGCGGTACCAAAGTCCTGTGGCGCCTTGACTACGAGCGAATCAAGAAACTGCGAGGGTCGTGGGGAATTGAGGACCGCTGGGGTGACTATGAATTGATTTTTGGTGCCGCAAAGAATCATCTCAAAATCATCGACTTGCCGGTACATTACATGGAGCGGACCTATGGCGAGACAAAAATGACAAACCGCTTCAGGAACGGATGGGTTATGCTGAGAATGTGCGTCGTGTCGCTTTTCAAAATAAAATTCTACTGAAGAATGAATATAGCCGTCGTGACAGGTTCTGCGGGTTTGATTGGTGCGGAGGCTGTACGTTTTCTCTCCGACAAAAGTTTTCAGGTCGTCGGCATCGACAACGATATGCGGAAAGTATTTTTTGGTGAGGAAGCATCCACTGATTGGCAACGCCGGCAGCTGGAGAATGAAATACATTCGTATCGACATCACGCAGTCGACATCCGCGACGAGAAAGCAATCGACCGAATCTTTCTGGAACACGGGAAGGATATCCGGCTAGTGATCCACGCAGCGGCTCAGCCTTCGCACGATTGGGCAGCAAAGGAACCGCTGACAGATTTTACCGTCAATGCCAATGGTACGTTGATCCTTTTGGAAGCGACGAGGAAATTTGCTCCAGAAGCGGTTTTCATCTTCACTTCGACAAACAAAGTGTATGGTGACGTGCCGAATGCCCTCCCCCTTGTTGAGCAGGAAGATCGCTGGGAAGTTGATTCTGCTCACCCGTTTGCCCGGCACGGTATCGATGAGACTATGAGCATCGATAATTCCAAGCACTCACTGTTCGGTGCTTCCAAAGTTTCCGCGGATGTGTTGACGCAAGAATACGGGAAATATTTCGGCTTGCGAACGGGAATCTTTCGCGGCGGGTGCTTGACCGGCCCGGGTCATTCCGGCACACAACTTCACGGCTTTCTTGCTTATTTGATGAAGTGCGCAATTACGGGAAAGCCTTATACGGTGTTTGGATACAAAGGCAAACAAGTCCGTGACAATATTCACAGCCTGGATCTTGTAAACATGTTCTGGCATTTCTACCAGAATCCCCGGCCGGGGGAAGTGTACAACGCCGGGGGGAGCAGATTCAGCAACTGTTCGATGAAGGAGGCGATTCGTGAGTGTGAGGCGATAACGGGGAAAAAGTTGAAAGTCAGTTATACGTCCGACAATCGCATGGGTGACCATATTTGGTACATCAGTGATGTTCGAAAATTTCAACGTCATTTTCCCGAATGGCGATACAGGTTCGGGATGAAAGAAATCCTCGGGCAGCTTTATGAGGCGCTCAGGTTGCGGGAAACAAGTTAATTCCAGCCGAAACAAACTGTGACAAAGAACTCCCGGAAACATCATCAAACAGTCGGAAATGGCGAAAGGAGCATAACGCTCTATCAGCGAATTGAGGCATTCCATAAAGAGAAACCGAGACGGGTGCTTTTTATAGTACTCGCAGTTGCGGTAGTCATGTCAGGACTCATGTTCGACGTCAAACTCCACACAGGAGGTGATGACTCTACATACGCGCTTCAAGCTCTTAATTTCGTACGTGACGGACTTATACCTGTCGGGTTCAAATCACCGGGATATCCCATGTTCCTGGGGATTTTTGTCCTGTTCGACGGCCTCAACATCATTCTCCTGAAATTCTCATCGGTTGTCCTTTACTTGGGCACGATTGCAGGCTTTTATGCTGTTTTTCGTGACAAGCTGGACGCTGTGGTCCTCGATGTGACGCTCCTTCTCATGGCTATGAACTTCGTGACGCTGGAACTCTCCCATCATCTGTACAGTGAAATGTTGTATACGGTCGTGCAAATAGGGGCTTTATACTATTTCTGGAAAGCGGAGGGGGAGCAGTGGAGTCTCAAATCGATATTGTTCCTCGCGCTTGCAGGGATGGTCGGCTTTTATGTCCGGTCACTCGGCGGAACGTTTCCTTTGGCAGTTGCACTTTGGCTCATCTTGCAAAGGAACTGGAAAGCGCTTGCCTGGTTTGGAGCGTCGAGCGCGTTGTTCTATCTTCCCCTGAAGTTGACGGAATTCGCTTATGGCGTCACGGTCGTTGGTCAGGCGCCCCAGATTCTCATGGTCAGTCCTTACAACCCTTCGCTGGGCAATGAAACCTTTTCCGGGATTGTGCTGAGGTTCATCAATAACGTTGTTGTGTACGTGCAGTACCTGTTCCCTAAATCTCTTGGCCTTCCGAGTTGGGATCATCTTGGGGCGACAGAGGTGAGTTTCTTGCCGGATGGAAAGGCCTTTGTCAGTGTGCTGCTTTCTCTTGTGGTCATCATTGGGCTCGTTCGCATGTTTAGACAGAAATCGTCGCTCATCCCGTTTGCAGCGTTTTATACTGCCGTATACATATTGTTCCTTTGTTTTTCGCTTCAGAACGTGTTTACTACCGCCCGATATCTTATTCCGGTCGTTCCTTTTCTGATTGTGTCCTTTGTGGTTGGAATGGAAGTCCTCATTCACAGGGTCCTTCGCACACAACTCAACAAAACTCCAGGCTTTAAACGTTTGTTTGTGCTTGGCACGTTTGCGCTCATTGTGTCAAATGCTGCAGTGGCGTCGAAAGCGGTGAACGAGAACCTGCCGATTCTCAAAGCAAACATCAAAGGGGAGGAATTCGCGGGTTATTCGGTAGATTGGATTAATTATCTTAAAGCGTGCCGTTGGATCGGACAAAACCTTCAGAGAGATTCTGTCAGTGTCATCTGCAGAAAGCCGGAGCTTTTTCAGATATACACACAAGGATATCTTACGCACGGCGTTTACCAGATAGAATCGACAAATCCAGACACCATTATCGCAAATTGGAAACGATGGAAGATGACACATCTCCTCTATGATAACTTTCAATGGACGGGAACGCTCAGGCGATACATACAGCCCGTTGCAGAAAAATACCCCGCATTGTTTGTTCTCCTGCACAAAGAAGGAATAGATGCGCCATCCCTGATCTATCGCTTACAGTATGCAGCCATTCCCTCGAGATGAGGCTATGTGGTCAGCTTGCATTTAGCCCATGGCCTTGCGCACACGATGAAGATCATCATAGTCGGTACTGCTTACCCGTTGCGCGGTGCGTTTGCCCAATTGAACGCCACGCTGGCATGGCACCTTTCGAAGAAACATGATGTGGAGATCGTTTCGTTCAAACGACAATACCCCAACTTTCTGTTTCCTGGAAAAACACAGATTGACCCCGGCAAACCGCTTTACAATGTTCCCATAACACCCATCATCGATTCTCTGAATCCGTTCTCCTGGATGGCGACAGTGCGCTATATTCAGGCTCAACGACCGGACGCAGTCATTTTCCGGTACTGGCTTCCTTTCTTGGGAGCGTGTTTTGGGTTTATCGCTTCAGGCGTGAAACGAACGACGCGGGCAAAAATTCTTTACCTTTGCGACAACATTGTACCACATGAACATCGCTTCGGCGACCGTGCGCTCACAAGGTACGCGTTTCGAAACGTCGACCGTTTTCTTGTCCACTCTCGGACTGTGGAACAGGATCTCAGGAATTGTGTAGCCGACCCCCACTATGCGCAAGCTCCGCTTCCCGTAGGGGACACTTTTGGGAAACAGCTTTCGAAGCAGCAAGCAAGGAAATTGCTGGGAGTACACGAAAAAAACGTCATTCTTTTTTTTGGCTACATCCGCCGGTACAAAGGGCTTCAGCACTTGCTCGCCGCGATGCCAATGATCCTTTCCAAGCGAAAAGTGAAACTGCTTGTGGTCGGGGAATTTTATGATGAGGAGGAGGATTACAGAAAACAAATCGCCGACCTGAAGATTGCGCAACACGTGCTGATCAAATCGGATTATATTGCTAACGAAGAGGTGGCAAAATATTTCTCTGCCTGCGATGTTGCGGTGCTTCCTTATGTTTCCGCTACGCAAAGCGCCGTTGTGCCTGTCGCTTTCTATTTTCACAGGCCGGTGATCACGACGAATGTCGGGGGGTTACCGGAGGATGTAGAGAATGGACAAACCGGGGTCATTGTGCCTCCAGGCAGACCGGATGCTTTGGCGAACGCCGTATTAGACTTTTACAAGAACAAGCGGGAAAGAAGGTTTGGTGCAAAGATCACGAAGGCGAAGAAAAGGCACAGCTGGGGCAACTATGTGGCGACCATTGAAAAGCTGATGAAGGAATGAAATACGATCCGGTAAAGAAAAGCATCGGTGACATTGTCCGCGACAACAAGGTCCTCCGTGTCGTTTTCTACAAAACACTTGGCCTCATGTTCTTACGGGAATGGCACGTAAAGCGCGAACTTCGCAGACTTTTAGGCAACTCTTCCGGCTTGAAAATGTTGGATGCCGGATGCGGTTTTGGCCAGTATTCCTATTATTGCGCAAGGCGTTTTCCAGGCGTGAAGATTCTCGCCGTGGACGTCAAGGAGGATCAAATCGTCGATTGCAGGAGTTTCTTTAGGAAGAAGAAGCTTGCCAACGTGGAGTTTGCCGTGAAAGACCTCTTGGAACCTGCACACGAGAGTGAATTCGACGTTGTGCTCACCGTTGACGTCATGGAGCACATTGAGGATGACATGCGAGTGTTCCGCAATTTTCACAAAGCATTGAAGTTGGGCGGTATTCTTGTG
>CAYNRS010000168.1:0-5050 GCA_964399565.1 uncultured Ignavibacteriaceae bacterium | reverse complement strand
TGGAGACGAAGAAGCTTTTGTTGCTGAGGTAGGTTCCTTGAAAAACACATTGTCACTCCGTCGGATTGTAAGACGGAGTCCAGAACAAAGCCGAGATCTGGATTCCCGCTTACAATCCGCGGGAATGACAGATTAGCGGCGAGTTTGTGAAGACAAAGAAGCTGCTCCTCCTTCGCTAACGCTCCGCAGGATAAATGTTGCTGAGGTGACCTTGTTTTAGGGTGTAAACAAGCCCTTGATTCCTCCCGTTAGGGATTCAACGGGCACGGCGGACGTACTCCGGGCAAGCTGATACCGTGAAGATCCCGGGTAAATAACAGCAAGGTGTTTGAGTTTCAGTTCATCAACCGCGCCGCGAAGGGAAGGCGTGAGCCTCGGGGCGTCCGTCCTTTTGCATTCGACCCCGTATTTCTTGCCGTTTTTCAGAAGAATCATGTCGATCTCAGCGCCGTTATGTGTAGCCCAGAAGTAAACCTCATCAGGCTCGACCGAACGGATCACTTCCTCTACAACGTATCCCTCCCACGATGCCCCAAGTTTAGGATGCATGAGCAAGTCCTTCTCTGAACGGATGCCGAGAAGATGATGCAGCAGGCCGGTATCGCGGAGATACAGTTTTGGGCTCTTCACCTGTCTTTTTTTCAGATTTGCATGCCACGGCTGCAATTGCCGCACCAGGAAGACACCGGACAGCGCATCAATGTATCTGCGAGCCGACGATTCGCTGATTGCCAACGAACGGGCGACCTCTGACGCGTTCCAGATCTGTCCATGGCTGTGAGCGAGCATCGTCCAGAAACGAAGCATTGTGGTGGGGGGCACGCGGATACCAAGCTGAAAAAGATCGCGCTCCAGAAATGTCTGTATGAAGCTCTTGCGCCAGGAAATGCTGTCCTCGTCTGTGCGCGCAAGAAAAGAAAGCGGGAAGCCTCCGCGGAGCCAGTGACGGTTGATTACGTCGGCTCCGAGTTCGTCAATGGTAAACCCCGTCATCTCGATTATTTCGATGCGGCCTGCGAGAGTTTCGGATGATTGCCGCAGGAGATCCGGAGAGGCGCTGCCCAGGACAAGAAATCGTGCCGGGAGCGGCCGACGATCTGCCAACACCCGAAGAACCGGGAAAAGATCCGGCCGCCGTTGGATCTCGTCAATCACGACAATACCTTTGAGCGCGCTCAGGGCCGTCATCGGTTGATCGAGTCGCGCGAGGTTTGCGGGCTCTTCAAGGTCAAAATAGTTCAGGGATTTCGGATCCACGAATTCACGGGCGAGCGTGGTTTTGCCGCATTGCCGGGGCCCAATGAGAGCAACTACACGGCTGCGACGTATTCCTCTCTGCACTTTTTTGACTAATGTTGGCCGTCGAATCACGGATGTAATATAACCATGAAAATTCGTCAATGCAAGACGAATTTTCATGGTATTTGACCGCCCCCTTTTCTGGAGAAATTCTTGACCAAGGCGCCGAAAAACCTTCTCCACGCCGGCGAGTTTGCGGAGACGAAGAAGCTGCTCCTCCTTCGCTAGCGCTCTGGAGGATGAATGTTGCTGCGGTAGACCAAGAACAAGCCTCATTCCGCCTATTCCAGGCCGTGGAAAAAACACTTGCAATTTTGCATTTAAAATGCAACATTGCAATGTATGAAAAGGCCATATCTTAGCCGAACGCTGGAGCCCGTGCTTGCGCAAGCTGCAAAGGATTTTCCGGCGGTTGTGCTGACTGGTCCACGACAATCGGGCAAAACGACGTTACTCAAGCGTCTGTTTGGAACAACGCATCGATACGTTTCGCTGGAGCTCCCCGACGTCCAAGCAGCAGCCCTTTCTGACCCGCGAGGATTCCTTGCGCTCCATCCCTCTCCGGTGATCTTCGACGAAATTCAGTATTGCCCGGACCTTCTCGCGTATATCAAAGAGGCTATTGATGCACATCGTTCCCGAAAAGGACAATACCTCCTTACAGGGTCCCAGAATCTTCTGTTGTTGGAAAGCGTAACGGAGTCGCTGGCTGGCCGCGCGGCGATCCTACGATTACTTCCTCTTTCTTTTCGTGAGCTGTCAGGAGATCCGGACGCAAGACTCCCATGGGAAGGCCATCGTGGAAAACGTAGCGCGCATGTATCGCTCATTTTTTTGTGGCAACAATTGCTCCGCGGGAACTACCCTGAGCTTGCTGTTGAGCCGCAGCGCGAGTTCCGGCTCTGGCATGGAAGCTATGCGCAAACGTACATCGAGCGCGATGTCCGGCTCGTCCGACAAATCGGCGATCTTGCGATCTTCCAAAACTTTCTAAAAACGCTCGCGGCACGCAGCGGGCAATTGCTGAACCTGAGCGATATCTCGCGCGATCTTGGCGCGGCCGTGAATACACTCAAGATTTGGCTTTCAGTTCTTGAAGCCTCTTATCAAGTCGTGGTGTTGCGGCCATATCATGTGAATATTGGAAAACGGCTTGTTAAGACTCCCAAGGTCTACTTCACGGATACGGGAACGCTCTGCTATTTAGCGGGCTTAAAAGAGGCAGACCATGCTGCTTCTGGCCCTCTTGCCGGTCCAATCTTCGAAACTGCGATTCTCTCTGAGATTCTCAAAACGTTGAATCACCGTGGCGAGGAACCTGAAGTGTATTTCTGGCGAACGTTCACGGGAGGCGAAGTTGATTTTATTGTGCGCTGGAAAGGAAAACTCATTCCCGTCGAAGCAAAACTTTCTGCCACGCCGCTCCCCGCAATGGCAAAAGGTATCATCGCTTTCCAAAAGGATCTTGGGAAAAAGGCTGATGACGGATTTGTGATACATCCGGGCGAAAGTCATCTGCCACTTGCCCCTCGTGTCACCGGCATGCCTTTTGCTCAGTGGTAAGCTAGCCCCAGGCAGGGGATTTTGTGGAGAATTGGAAATCTATAAACTCCATGCCGGGAGCGAATGGTGAGGCCGCGATCATTTCAAAAGAAGCATGCACTTTGTCGTATTGAATTCTTTTGTCCTCAAAGTATAGAAATACGCGCCGCTGGCAAATTGGGCGCCGTCCCAAAAGACCGAGTGAAGACCTGCGCCAAGCTCGCTATCGACCAACGTTGCTACGTGTTCTCCCAGGACATTGTGGATGGAAAGTGTTACGAGATCGCGTCTGGACAACACAAAAGAGATTTTCGTCGTTGGATTAAATGGATTAGGATAATTTTGCAGAAGGCCGAACTCGTCAATTACTTTTTCAGAATTACTTACAGAAGTTGTGGACAGTTTTGGCGTACTCCACTTCATCCAGGGTGTCACATCCGTGCTCCATGGAGTGATCCAGACGTTCGTATTTGCTGCTGAATCCCTGAGAAGGAATTTCTGCACAAAGCCCGTCACTTCCGGTCTTTGAACGTTTGGGAGTGCGCAGTGAGAATGGCCTCCGACCTTGGAAAAGCCGAACCTATCCGACGCACCGAGAGATCTCCACACCTCGGACGCAGCCACACAGCCCACATAACCGGATTCATCCGCCAGCCAAACATAATCCGGGTTTCCGAGCACGAGCAATGCGCGCGGTGCTATCATTGCCATGACTTCGTGTTGGTCGATCGGGAGTTTTGTCACTTCATAGTTAAACTGGCTGACATCCTGATAATACCAGGCGTTTCCTTGCGCGTTCCGTAGAATTTCCACACTCGAGCCGATGGTTTCACTAAAACGCCACGTCGCGTCGCCGCCGCCGCCGGGTTCTTGTGCTATGGTGAGTGCGATACGCTCGTCGAGTGCGCCGGCGTAGAGCGCCATTTTGCCCGCAAAGGAACAACCGGTCACTGCAAGGTGCCTGAGGTCGATGTTTGCCTGAGGAACTTTTGCCAGACCGTCGATGATGCGGCTGATGCCCCATGACCAGGCAGTGTAGTTCCCGACTTTGGCGTCAGGAAACAGAGTATAGAACCCTCCTTGACCGCGGCTGGATCCCCAGGGCGCAAGCTCGCTGAAATTGTATGCGATGGTCGCGATTTGCCGACTTGTAAAAATATCGGAAGGTAAGCTGCCGGTCCCTCCTCCCATACCAATCACTGCTGGAAACGGTCCGGTTCCACTGTCGGGCAGATTGATAACCGCACGCAGCGTGAGTGAATTCGCCCCAACTTGTACGGTGACGATGAGTGTGTCGTTGGATAAGACGGCTTGGAGACTGTCCGAGTTCGGTGGAGACGGTTTGTTACCGAGCTGGTAATGCTGAAGCTGCGCGCTTATCTCGGCACGTCGGTACCGCCAATCGGAGCGTTGGGTGATTCGCCCCCGGCTCGTATCAGCCCATTGGAATGGGTCCGGTAAATGCGTGATGTTGGGGAGATTGCTGATGGCCGGCAACGCCGGTTTTGGCACGTTCGCACCCGTGTTCTCTACCTCATAAACCAGGGGCATCCTTTGTTGAGCGAATGAGTCGACATACATTTGTGCGCTCAACGCAAGTGTCAAGAGAGCTATTCGCTTCTTCATTTTCGTATTCCTTCCATCTTCGTTAATGGAACTCACGGTGTTTGTTCTTCCACGGGTTTCCCGTGTTTGCAGCGCCAAGCATTTCAAATAGTCCCCTCTGCGGCGTTGGCTTAAGTGAAAGCGAGAGGGATACCTTACTCGCTTATTCAATGCAGGGGTGTGTACTTTTGCTTCTCCATTTCAAGCGTCTGTTCGGAGCACACACCCTAAGCCCTTCTCTCAGTTCACACGCCAGCACACGTCCCGAAGGGATGCCTTTGGCAAGAGAGGACAATATTGAGTTCTGTTTTTGCACTCACTATCTAAGCAGAATCGACTTCTTGGTCTCGATAAATCAGCCGGCGGACAAACGGTAGAAATAAACTCCGCTTGCCAAACCTGCAGCATCCCATTGCCGTAAGTGCCTTCCAGCAGACAATTCATCGGAGCAGAGAATCGACACTTCTCTGCCCAAAGAATCAAATACTTTCAACGATGCAAAAGATTCAGTCGGAACATAAAAAGAAATTGTTGTCTCCGGATTGAACGGGTTTGGATAATTCTGTCCCAGTTCATCGCCGTCAATTCTTTTGATGGAATTCAC
>CAYNRS010000167.1:0-5062 GCA_964399565.1 uncultured Ignavibacteriaceae bacterium | reverse complement strand
TTTAAAAATATTTGACCTCCTCGGTCGCGAAGTTACAATACTTGTCAATGAAGAAAAGTCAGCGGGAAGTTACAGCGTGCAGTGGAATGCGGCCAACTTGCCGAGCGGTGTCTATTTCTACAGAATTGAGGCAGGACCATTTGTTCAAACAAAAAAAATATTACTCTTGAGATGACTTGACGGAAAACTTATATTACCAGCTGCAATAATGTGCGACAGAAAGCATTAACTGGTAATAACGGTGAGGCTGGCCACACATTTTATCTTTGCTCTTTTCGTTGCTGCTTGCACAGAAGAAGTCGACTTCTCCTCTTCGTGTTGACACGCCTGCGGCCAAAACACCTCCCAACATCAACGGCAGATGGAGAGGGTCTGCAGATTCTCTTACCTTAGAGTTCGAAATTTCCACTGAAAAGACTACAGGCGGGCCGGTACAGGGAACCGCTTACGTGAACGACATCACTTTCATCAACCGGATCTTTGGATCGTATACTTATCCTGATATTTGTATCCTGTTTGGAGATTCCATTGGCAGTTGTGAATTCTCGGGCAAAGCAGATACGAGCACAATTCAAGGCACGCTGACGTACGCAGACTATCGGAATAAAGCAATTACATTGTTGAAGTACGTCCCTTCGGTCGAGCGAGGACTGATTGCGCGGTATTTTTTAGGCTCAAACCCTAACGATACCACGCGAAAGCACGTGCCAATGACTTTGTTAAATACGCCGTTCGATCAGGGGGGAATCTATTGCAACGGCCAATATCTTTATGCTGTCGCTCCGGTGTCAAGTCCGTGCCATGCTGCTACGCCAGCCCTTTCCGATTTTCGTTTCGATGTTTTTGCAATCAGCGCAAAGTTCAAGGTCAACGAATACCCCAACATCGTTGAACGGCCTGTTTTTGTTGGAGGGCACCTCTCCCGATGGCTTGGATTTATCTTGAGAAGTGATGGAACGGTGGCATTGCGTTACAACAATGACTCGACTCGAACAAGCACAGTCGCTTACTCATTGAACGTCTGGCACCAGGCCACGGTAACCTATGATTCCACGTCACAGGTCGCAAAGCTCTATCTCGATACCTCTCTTGCCTGCACTGCGGTGGTTGAAATCAAGCATCTGAATGACGCAAACGTCGGAATTACGAATTTCTCAAATGCTACTACTTTTAGAGGATGGTTGAAGGATTTGAGGGTTTATTCTGAAGTAATGGATCCGGCACGGTTTCGCTCTCAGGTCTCAAGGAAATCTCTGCGGGAGCTTCTCCCGCCTCGATAGGTTATCCCCTCGGATGGAACGTTCGGTGAACTTCCTTGAGGTACTCCCTGTCGATGTGTGTGTAAATCTGCGTCGTGGAAATATCTGCATGCCCCAGCATTTCTTGAACGGCTCTCAAATCCGCTCCACCTTCAAGCAGATGAGTTGCAAACGAATGGCGAAACGTGTGGGGATGTACTTCCTTGTGAACCTTGGCTGATCTTGCGTACTTTCCTACAATGTCCCAAATTGCTGCACGCGTGATTCGTTTTCCTCGGGCATTCAGAAAAACATAATCGCCGGTTGTTCCCCGTTTTGCCAGATGAGTTCGCACGTCCTTCCTGTACCGACTTACCCATTTCTGCGCAGACCGTCCTATAGGAACGAGCCGCTCCTTGGAGCCTTTGCCGTAAACGAGAATGAGCCCTTCATCGAACATCAGGTTCTGCTGCTTAAGGTTAATAAGCTCGGAAACTCGAACACCGGTTGCGTAGAGGACCTCGAGAATTGTGCGGTCACGAATGCCCAACGGTAGATGAGTGTCGGGTTGTTTCAGAATCGCTTCCACTTCGGCGACCGACAGCACCTCGGGAAGGCTCTTTGAGCGTTTTGGCGGTTCGAGATTTTGCGTAGGGTCATTCTTTGTAACCTGCTCCGCGACAAGAAACCGGTGAAAACCCCGCACAGCAGAAATATGACGCGCGATGCTTCGAGGAGCCAAACCAGACCTGTGCAAACGATGTAGGAATTTCGTGACGGTGTCCTCGGATGCCTGAACTGCGTTGTTGATGGAACTTCGCGTCAGGAAACGTGAATATTTTGTCAGGTCGAAATTGTAGGAAGAAAGAGAACGGGGGCTGAGGTTCTTTTCAAGGCGGAGGAATTCAAAATATCGGTCGAGCTGTCGCTCGAGGTCCGTTACCGTTGCTTTTTTGGCAGCCATGTTCTGCCCGAAGAGGAACTAGGGAGAAGTATTCTTGCGGGAAAGGGAGCTTAGCAATGTTCCGACAAGGATTGTCGCCAATACGCCGATAAGGGTAAACCATGTCCAGGCAACGAGTTTCAGCGAGATTACCGTGACCATGACCAGAATCCCTGCAACAAACCCCGCAAGAGCGTCTTCTTGGCTCGGTTTTTTCCAAAGGACTCCCAGGAGAAACGTGCCCAGCAAGCCGCCATAGGTAAAGGAAGCAATACTCAAGGCAAGTTCAACAACAGCCTGACCGGTGTTCATGAAAAGGAATGCAGAGCCCACAAGAATCCCGCAAAACATCACTGTAAAATAACGTGAAATCCTGAGTGCCCGTTCGTCGCTCAAGTTGGCGCCGAAAATCGGGCGGTAGAAGTCGAGAATAAGGGAAGACGACATGGAACTCATAGAACCAGAAAGCGTGGAAAGTGCCGCGGCGAGCAATCCCGCAATGATCAATCCGGAAAGGCCCTGCGGCAAGCCTTCGATAATGAACTTCGGGAATACTTCATCTGCCCTGCTCAACCCCAGCTCTGAAATCGAGGCTCCATTGTAGTAGCCGTACAGAAGGAGTCCAACAGTGAGAAACACTGCGAACTGGACGATGACGATAATCCCGCTCCCGATGAGCGCCTTACGGCCTTCAGCGAGTGATTTGGTGGTCAGAAGTCGTTGCACAATCAGCTGGTCAGTGCCGTGGGAAGCCATTGACAAGAAACAGCCACCGATTATTCCAGCGAAAAGTGTGTAGGGTTGTTGAAGGAGGCCGTCAAAACTCAGATTGAAGACGCCGAATTTTCCTGCCTCGGAAGCCGCCTGCGTGATTCCCGCCCAACCTTCGGAATGAAACGAAATCATGACGATGGCGGCCGTGATGGCTCCGCCGAGGTAAATGACCATCTGGAGAGCATCCACCCAGACGACACCCCGCACTCCCCCTATGTAGGTATATGCCAGTGCGACAAGGGCGAGAATGAGAATCGCGGTCGGGTACTCAATATTCATCACGAGTTTCAGCGGTATTGCCGTTGCAAAGAGACGCACCCCGTCGGCTGCGATGCGGGTGAAGAGGAAGACAACGGATGCAAACCTCCTCGTCTTAACGCCAAATCGGGATTCCAGGAAGGCGTAGGCCGTTGACAGCTCACCCTTGTAGTAGGACGGAAGCAGCAGGAAACTGACGGCAATTCTGCCGAGCAGATAGCCGACCGTCAGTTGAAGAAAATTCAGGTTGGTCAGATACGCAACGCCGGGAATGCTGATGACCGTCAGCGCGCTGGTTTCGGCCGCTACAATCGAGAAACACACCGCCCACCAGGGGATAGTCCCCTTGCCGAGAAAGTAATCCTGCACTGAATGTTGTTTTCCGCCGCGCCAGATGCCCAGAGCAACGACGGCGAGCATATATGCGGCGACGACGAGATAATCAACCGTGGAAAATCCCATAGGGAGTTTCTACAGAGAACGAACGTTCGGGAAAAAGGAATGTGGCGTCGCGGAGCAGGAACGCGAGCTCACGATCGGAGAGCTTTTGAAACTGTATCGTGAATACGGAATGCCCTGTCGAGATGGGAGATGCGAATGAGCGAAAGAACTTTCTTTTGTAATCCTGCGAGTTTCACAACACCGCCGTTTTCTCTCATTTTTCGCTCTGCAATCAACAATGCGCTGAGGCCGCTGCTGTCGCAGAACTCCACATCTGTGAGGTCGACGACGAGTTCCTTCAGCTGTGGCGTGCAAAGAATGAGAAACTCGCCCTTGAGTTCAGGCGAGATGCTTGAATCGAGTTTGCGTTCTTTGAGCCGAAAAACAACTGCGCTGCCGTTTTTCTTGACATCGAATTGCATGGTGTGCGGTGGTCACCCGTTAGAACATTTCGAGACAGTTTAACAAGGTCTTGTATGCAAAGGAGCTGTTCGACCGTGCGCGTGTTTGAATCTGGAAGTTGTAAAAATGGTCTGCGTATGATTTTGCAAACCCCACTCTTAACGGTGCATTTGAGGCCTTGCAGAGAAACGCACTGGGGAGAGCGAGGTTCACATTCAGGTCGAAAGCCACATCGAATGTACTTCTTTTCAGCTTTCTAAGCAAATCACCGCTGGGCACAAACCACGTGTTGATGTCGCGGGGAGAAAACGTGACAGTGGAAATTTTTTCATGCATGCGCAACCCTCCCACAAGATCGTCGCGTCCCACAACAAGGATGTTGCCGGAGGTAAATCTCCTGACAAGGTACTTGATGACGCCAAGGAGAGATTCGGAGTCCGTTGTGGATTCAGGAAAAATCACGAGCGCCTGGTCGGCGCGGTTGACAGCTTCTGTGAATCGAAGAACCGGGTCTTTCATTTTTCGAAAATGAAATCGGGAATATGACACGCCGACTTTCAGCCTGAAGTCATCGAACATAATGTCGTGTTACTTCTTCTTCCCCCGCATCGCCTCGATGAGTTTCGTGATGAAATCCTGATCGAAGAAATAGTAGCGGAATTCAAGACCCGCGCGGATGAAACTGTCATTCGCTCCACCGGTTTTCACGCCCTCAAGCTTGTCCGTATTGGTGAGGACGTATTCGCCTGAGGCAGTAATTGACATGAACTCACTGAGGAAGAAATCGAACCCCACGCCGCCTGAGTACACAATATCAATTTTGTCTTCTTTGTTCGTCAAGAGCGTTGAGCCGCGCGGGTCGAAATATAATGCACCAAAACCGCCAAAGACAAACGGATTGAATTTGTCGTGCGGAAAAAGGTCGCCGCTCACATAGAAGTTACCCGACATAAGCATCGAGGTGTAATCCAACCCGTTTTCTTTCCAAGCAATATTTCCTCCGGCG
>CAYNRS010000166.1:0-5066 GCA_964399565.1 uncultured Ignavibacteriaceae bacterium | reverse complement strand
GTGCACGTATAAATTGACTTCTACGATCTTTACGCTGTTGCGCGGTTTTTCGTAATTAAGGACAATTTCCGCCTTGATGATACCGTCGTAATAGTGGGAAAGCTGATGGATTGCCTGTTCAGCGTATTCGACAAGAGAGGGATGTGCCTTAAAGTGTCGTGACGTAATGCGGATTTGCATCGTCGTGATCCTTCCATGAGTTGCTTTCTTTTACGCTTTTGGATGGGATTGTTGATAGACCTTCCTTAAGCGCTCCTTCGAAATGTGTGTATACACCTGGGTTGTCGAAAGGCTCTCGTGCCCAAGAAGTTCTTTCACGGCTCCAAGGTCGGCGCCGCGATTGAGCAAGTGCGTCGCAAATGTGTGTCGAAGAACATGAGGGCTTTGCTTTTCGATCTCCGAAACCTTGCTTATGCTTTTTTTCACAATCCTCGTGACAGCAACAGCGTACATTCGTTTTCCGTTTAACAATGTGAATAATGGCTGTTTTTGCCCTGCGTTCCCGGGCTCATTGCGATTGCCCAGCCGGTGGCGGAGATATTCTTCGAGAGTTTCCAGCGCTTTCCTCCCGACAGGTAGAATGCGTTCTTTTCTGCCTTTGCCCCGGACCTTCATCGACCCGCGTGCGATATCGATGTCTTCCACATTGAGGCCGACCAGTTCGTGCAAACGAATACCACAACTGTAGAAGAGTTCAAGTATTGCTCTGTCTCGTTTCCCCTTGACTGTGGAATTATCGGGCACTTCAAGAAGCCGAAAAACTGTTTGTTCGTCCAAGACATCCGGGAGTTTTTGTTCATGTTTCGGACTGAGAAGATTGAGTGCGGGGTTGGAGTCAATGATTTTTTTGCGGACCAGATATCTGAAAAACGAACGCAAGGATGCTATCTTGCGCGCGATGCTTCTCCTGCTCAATCCCTCGTCGAGTCTGCTGCCAAGGAAACTTCTTAGCGTGTCCCGCTCGACGTCCGACAAGGATTTGGTGCGTTCGGTGTGCAGGAACTCAAGGAATTGCCGAAGGTCGATGGCATAACTTTGAATTGTGTGGGGAGAAAAATTCCGTTCTTGCTCAAGATACGCGATATATGAACGAAGAACCTTCACCATGGCGGTTACGCGCTAATCGCCATCTCCTCCTTGACGATCTCCTGCTTGCACTCCGGACAAACCATATACTCGCCTTTTGTCTGGTTGAATTTCAACACAACATAGGAATTACCGCAATTCGGACAAGGTTCATTGACAGGCTTATCCCAGGAAGCAAAGTCGCATGCGGGATAACGTGAACACCCGTAGAATGTCCTCTTGCCTTTCTTTGTCTTTCTCTCCACGAGATCACCATCTTTGCACTTTGGACATTTCATACCCATCGAAATGGGTTTTGTATTCTTGCATGTTGGGTAGTTCGAACAGCCAAGAAAAGTACCGAACCTTCCTCCTTTGACAAGCATGTCGCCTCCGCACAATTCACACTTAAGGCCTGCAACATGCTGGTGTTTTTCCTGATCTTCCGCAAGGGGTTTTGTATTTTTGCATTCGGGATAACCCGAGCAAGCCATAAACCGGCCGTTGCGACCCCATTTGACAACCATGGGACGGCCACACACTTCGCATATCTCATCTGTCTTTTCCTGCAATGACTTCTTGATATTTGAAGCCATACTGTGAGCCTTCTCCGACGCATGATGGAAAGGCTCGTAGAAATCCTGCATCACCTTCAAATAGTCCTGTTTACCCGAGGCGATTGTGTCGAGTTCTTCTTCTAATTGCGCCGTGAACTTGACGTTAAAAATTTCCGGAAAATGTTTCACCAAGAGGCCATTTACTTGCATACCCAGCTCGGTTGCGTAAAGTTTTCGTTCCTTCTGTTCGACATATTTTCGGTCCAACACCGTACTTACAATAAGGGCGTACGTGCTCGGTCGCCCAATTCCCAGGGACTCCAGATCCTTAACGAGACTACTCTCAGTGTATCTTCCCGGCGGCTTTGTGAAGTGCTGTCGGGGAAGAACGTTCCGCACTTTAGTCTTCTGGCCCACATTGATACTGCCCGGTATCTTTGACGTTGGATCTCCGTCTTCTGCCTCCGTACCATTTTCTTCCACCATATCGTCAAAAACCTGCAAGAACCCGCGAAACAATGGCAGTTGATCGGTCGCACGGAAGAGATAATCCCCTCCCTTCACGTCAACAGAAATCTGCTCGAACTGGGCTGCAGCCATCTGGCATGCTACAAATCGATTCCAGATCAGTTCGTACAGGGAATAAATATCTTTATCGAGATATTTTTTGACAAATTTCGGAGAATACTTCGTAGACGTTGGCCGAATCGCTTCGTGCGCATCCTGGGAAGCTTTTCCTTTCTTGTACAAACGCGCCTCTTTTGGGATATATTCCTTTCCATAATTCTCGTAAATATACTCACGCACGTGGGAGACGGCCTCCTCGCTCAGCCGGGTCGAATCAGTCCGCATATACGTGATGAGGCCTGTCATTCCCTCCTCTCCGAGTTCCACACCTTCGTACAGCTTTTGCGCCAACATCATGGTTCGTTTTGCGGAAAAACGAAGGCGACGGGCTGCTTCCTGCTGCAATGTGCTTGTAATAAAGGGCGCCGGCGGATTACGCTTGACCGGCTTCCTGTCCACTGATGATACTTCAAATTCTTGTTTTTGAATATCTGAAACATAACCCCGGGCAGTGGTTTCATCAGGGATTTTTGGATCTTTTCCGTCAACCTTGAAGAGTTTCGCAAGGAAATAATCCCCGTGCTGGGTCTGAAAATCACCCGTAATCGACCAGTATTCTTCAGGAATGAAGCCTTTGATCGCCTTTTCGCGTTCACAGATGAGTCTCAACGCAACCGACTGAACTCGTCCCGCCGACAATCCATAGAAAAACGTCTTCCAGATGAACGGGCTCACCTTATACCCGACGATGCGATCCATCGCCCTTCGGGCCTGCTGCGACATGACGAGGTTTTTGTCAATATGCTTTGGATGGGCCATTCCGTTGCGGATTCCCTCCGCCGTAATTTCATGGAAAAGTACCCGCTTGATACTCTTGTTGACATCCTTGATTTCGTCTGCAATATGGGCGGCAATTGCTTCTCCCTCCCGGTCCGGGTCAGTCGCTATGTACACGTGTTTCGCCTTTGCGGCTTTGCCGCGAAGTTTCTCAATAACTTCTTCCTTCCCCTCAATCGTTTCGTATACGACATCAAAGCCATTGTCGATGTCAACGCTCAGTTTGCTTTTCGGCAGATTTTTGATGTGGCCTACGGAAGCTTCGACAGTGTATTCCTTCCCAAGATACTTGTTGATCGTTTTGGCTTTCGAAGGAGACTCTACAATGACAAAGGATTTATCCATTTCGGGTGAAAAAGTTAATGTATCGTGTCGTTTGTGCCGAGGGACATGTGCCCCTTGCTGTTCGATGGACTGCTGGCATCGAAAAGTATCCCTGCAACAAATGATTTCATTTCTGGTATCCCAATCGATCCGAAACCGGCAGCCATAATACGTTCAATAATTGTTTCAATGTCTGCATTACTCACCAGCCCAAGTTGATGGCATTGGAGCACATAACCAAACGCCTCCGAAGAAACAACGAGTTTTTCAGCATCGTTCAAAACACGATGTGACAACTCCCCGCCCCGTTCAGGAGACATCAATTGTTGACCGACGGACATCCTTTCGAAAACCCACGAAAATGCCGTAGAAATCTCGCTTTGCGTATACCCGCTATTGGTCAACATGGAGACATCGACCTCGCTGAGCTGTTTGTTGGATTTCAACTCGCTTACGAGAAAGAGAATGATTTCGACAATTCTCTCTTGCATGCCTAGATTTCTTCCCCCAGGTTATATAGGTAATAGTCTTCTTTTCGTTTCATAGCCACTCTCTCCGCCGCCGTCGAATCCTTATAACCCAGCAGGTGCAGGATGCCATGTATCAGGAGACGCTTCGTCTCGTTGCGATAAGTTACGTCATACTCCCGCGCTTGTTTCCGGACTTTGTCGAGATTGATGTAAATCTCGCCCGCAACGCCTCCTTCAGGGTCCAACGGAAACGCAATGACATCGGTCGAAAAGTCGTGGTCCAGAAACTGCCTGTTCAGCTTTCGAATATAGTGGTGGTGGGTGAAAACCACAGAGAGTGCGGTTTTTGACAACTTCTCTCCCCTCAGAACACTCCGGACCGTCTTTAAAGTTTCCCCTTTTGAAAACCTCAAAAACGGGTGATTATTCGCAATTACATGCACTATACTTTTTCTTTCGTTGAGCGAATGCGTGACAACTTCCGCTGTTTTCTCTTTCCCGTCACAGACGTCACGTCAGGCAACACGCTCTCTGTCAACGATAACGCGATACCCGAGAGCATGACTTCCGGCCCCAGTTTGGTGAAATCCCCTGAAAGGATCTCCCGATCTACGTTCGCATAAAGTGAACATCCCCCTTCTTTTTCCACCGTGAGGCCCGAGAGCTTTCCGTTTGCTTCACTCACAAATGTTACCTCACCGAGCATTTCACTCACCACATAGCCGGTGCAGAAGTGCAGCTGCAAATGTGAGGTGGGGGTATAGACAGAAACTAACGTGCCCTTTCGCTTACCGATAAAGATGTCCCCATAGATTTCGAGTGCAACCTTGCGATTCTGCTGCGTGTTTTCGACCTCAAAACGAAAACAGTTTCCCGATTTCCGTGCCTCAACGTGAAGCACCCGGGATAATTTCTTTATGTCTTTATCCGATAGATCAAACGACATTGCAGGCTCTTTTCATGCCAATAAAAAACCCCGAACCTTCATGCCAGTTACTTTCGTGCAAGTCGGGGCACAACCAAACGCTGGAAATATGTTCGACCGTTTTCTCTTGAAAATTCTATTGTTCGAAGCCTCGTCAAGTGGCTGACGTCTTGTTCTTCAACTGCAAATATAACCACGGCGACAGCAAGAGTCAAGTTTTAGATGGTAATCGTGCCGTTTTCAATGGCGGCTTCGCACTCGAACTTGTATCCTCTGCTAATAAGTTCTTTTTTGCACTTTTTTAAGATCTCATCGAGATCG
>CAYNRS010000165.1:0-5113 GCA_964399565.1 uncultured Ignavibacteriaceae bacterium | reverse complement strand
TAATCTCAGAAGGGCGCACGAAACTTATGCGAACGCACAGTTGCTCATAGGCATGTGCATGGATAATCGAAAGCATCTTCGCATTCCTGACAACTTTGCTTTTATCATTCGCTCAGGGGGCGCAAACTTGAGATACAGTGAATTCAAAGTCTCTTATGCAATTTCAGTCGGAAATGTCCGTGCTATCGCACTCGTTGGACATACTCAATGTGGAATGGTCAATCTCATCAACCGAAAAGAACAGTTTATTCGTGGTCTTGTGGAAAATGCGGGCTGGCAGCCCAAAGCGGCAGAAGAGCATTTTCATCAATTCGTACCGATGTTTGAAATTGGCAATGAGATTGAATTCATCCAAAATGAGGTTCAACGGTTGCGGTTGAGATATCCTAAGATCCTCGTCGCCCCTCTGATGTATAAGGTCGAGGACAACCTGCTGTATCTCATCGACGGTGATAGAAGCGACGGACGGTAGTGCACGCTTCTCCTGAATCATCGTGATGATATCCTTTTCGCGGCGCATTTTTAAACTGGGCATCAATCCGTGCGTTAGCGTGCCAGACAAGGTTTTGCGTTTTCTTTTCAAGCAAGGGAACGTCTCGAAGGGGCCCATTCCTGTCCATGGCCGGTTGAACGGGAGAAGATTCAAACAAACTGTTGTGAAATATCAAGGGGCATGGAGGCTTTACCTGAATACCCAGTTGCGATTGAGCGCAGGTATCAACACTGGCGATATGGCGCACTTCAAGATTGAGTTCGATTCACAGCCACGACTTGTTGGCATGCATCCGCTTTTGCGTCGCACCTTCAACGCGAATCCAGCGGCGAAAAAATCCTTCCAGAAACTCCCTCCATCCCGCCAAAAGGAAATTCTTCGTTATCTTCACTCCCTGAAGACGAAGGAAGCGGCAATGCGAACTGTCCAAAAAGTGCTTTCCTTACTCAGACGTGGAAATCGCAAGGGCTGATTTTTTCATAAACCATGAATTCCAGCACTTGCCGACGGATTCAATGAGGTAGCTTCAGGATGAAAACCGGTTTGACGACTGATCGATTGACACTTGTTCCCATTGAGCGTCAACATAAGACATTCCTTCTTGAGCTTTTCCGTAATGAACAAGTGAGGAGATTCCTGTTTGACGGCCAGGTTATCGAGGATGACGTTCTCGACAAGTTGCTTCAAAACAACAAAATTCTTTTTTCCAAGTCGGGAATCGGACTCTGGCTGATGACAAAGAAAGAAACGAGCCAGATAGTGGGCGTTTGCGGATTTTTCAAGAAGGAGCAACTAGAGATCGTTTATGTGGTACACCCAACATTTCAGGGAATGGGTTATGCAACTGAAGGATCCAGAAAAGCTCTTGCTTACGCTCATGAGTCCGGCATACAGGAAAGTGTTTTCGCAAAAGTCGACGAAACGAACGAAGAATCACATGTTGTCGCAGAAAGAATTGGGATGACGCGAATCGGCGAGGACATCAATACCTTTACGGGCACTCCCATGAGGGTCTATAAGCTGAATGGTCAAGGACTAAAGGAGAAAAGATGAAAGCAATACTCTTTGGCGCCACGGGAATGGTCGGAGAAGGCGTTTTACACGAATGTCTCAAGCACGGCGATGTAAAAGCTGTGCTTGTCATTGGCAGAAGAGCCTGTGAAGTGAAACACGAGAAAGTACGGGAAGTGATCCATGACGATTTCTATAATTACACTAAGATTGAGAACGAGCTGAGGGGATATGATTCATGCTTTTTTTGTCTTGGCGTTACCAGCGTGGGAAAGAACGAGGACGAATACCGGCGCCTTACATACGATCTCACTCTCGCCGCGGCAACTGTTTTGTCTCGCTTGAATCCGGGGATGGTTTTTTGTTATGTTTCAGGTTCGGGAACAGACAGCACAGAACATGGACGCGTCATGTGGGCTCGGGTCAAAGGCAAAACTGAAAATGACCTCATGAAGCTCCCTTTGAAGGCTGTCTACGCATTTCGCCCCGGGTTTATCAAGCCGACGCAAGGGCTTGTTCGAACACTGACATTTGCCAAGGCCTTGGCACCGCTTTATCCCATATTGAAAGCTGTTTGGCCAAAGTACGTTTGCACGTTGGAGGAAGTTGGACTTTCCATGATTGCTGTGGCACGCAACGGATATGCTAAACGGATTCTTGAGTGTGACGATATCAGCAGACTTGGCGGAGCGTCTCATACAGAATAAAGGCAAACCTTGCTCAAATCGAATGCGGACTTAAATGGGAACAAAACTTCGCTTTAGCGGCAGATTGCTTGCTGTAATAGAGAAAAGCATGGTAATCGGGATCCGGGCCGGGATGAAGCCACATCGAATCATCGGCATCTGGGCCGTCGTGGTTGAAAGGCGAGTGTTTGCACGGTCGTGGAGCATGAAACCGCGCAGCTGGTACCGCACGTTCCTCGAGGACCCAAGGGGCATTCTCACTGTCGGCTCACGCAGTTTCAAAATCCGGGTGGTCCATACAAGAAGCGAACGGCTCAAGAAGGGTGTCGATCGCGCATATATGATGAAATATCGAACGCCCGGCTCGATCAAATTTGCAAAAGGCCTGGCAAGGGGAAAACGAAGAGACACCACGATCGAGTTCCTGCCCATTTGAAGCTCGCTTCCCTCTTTTTGCTTTGACTTTTCCGATGTTTTTCGATAAATTGATCTTCGTCGTGATTTCCCACGGAACAAAACCAGCGATTTTTTCCAGAATCTGAGGGTCGTATGCACGCAGTGGTAGAGATAGCGGGTCAGCAATTTAAGGTCACACCTACACAGAAGCTTTTCGTACCAAAGCTCTCGTCTGAGCAAGGCTCAAAAGTGAAGTTCGACAAGGTTTTACTGATTTCTGATGAAAAGAAAACGACCGTCGGAACGCCGTTTGTGAAGGGTGCTTCAATCGAAGCAACGGTCCTTCGACATGTCAAGGACGAGAAAGTGTTGGTTTTCCGAAAAAAGAAGCGCAAAGGCTTCAAAGTTCGCCGGGGGCATCGACAACAGTTCACAGAAATCGAAATCAATAGAGTGTAAGCGTTCCTTTCAGATGAGATTTTAGTATTACGGAGAATGTATGGCTCACAAAAAAGGTGGTGGAAGTTCGCGCAACGGCCGGGACAGTAATTCCCAGCGCCTGGGAGTAAAGCGTTTCGGGGGACAGCTTGTGACAGCGGGCAGTATCCTCGTTCGTCAGCGTGGGACAAGGATTCATCCCGGGCATAACGTCGGCATTGGCAGCGACGACACGCTCTTTGCTCTCGCCGATGGCATTGTTAAATTCGAACGCGTTGGAAGAACAAGGCAACGCGTCAGTATTAACCCCGTTTCATCGTAACTCAAACTAACCCAAGCCTCCAGACCCCTGGAGGCTTTGTTGTTTCTCACCCTTACATTGATTAGGCATCCGTCCTGGAGGTCATTCCCATGAAAATCACAGTTATTGGCGCGGGACATGTCGGAGCGACAGCCGCGCAGCGAATAGCAGAGAAAGAATTAGCGAACGAAGTTATTCTTGTTGACGTCATCGAAGGGCTCCCACAAGGCAAAGGGCTGGACATGTACGAGTCCGCCCCTGTAGAGGGCTTCGATTCAAAAGTCATCGGCACGAATTCCTACAACGAAACTGCAAACTCTGATATCATTCTCATCACCGCGGGAATTGCCCGGAAACCGGGCATGAGCCGCGACGATCTGCAGAAAACCAACGCCGACATCGTCAAGTCATGTACTGCGGAGTCCGTTGCGAAATCTCCCCAAGCCATCATTATTGTTGTTTCCAACCCTCTCGATGTGATGACGTACGTGGCGATGAAAGTCAGCGGGTTTGAACGGCACCGAGTCATAGGCATGGCCGGCGTACTTGATTCTGCCCGGTTTCGAACGTTCATTGCCATGGAAATGAACGTATCGGTGGAAGATGTTTCCGCTTTCGTCCTTGGAGGTCACGGCGATTCCATGGTACCGCTTCCGCGTTATTCAACGATTTCCGGTATTCCACTTCCCGACTTGATGGACCAGGCAACAATTGACAGGCTTGTAAAACGAACGAGAGACGGCGGCATCGAGATTGTCAACTACCTCAAGACGGGGAGCGCGTACTACGCGCCGTCGTCCTCTGCCGTCCAAATGATCGAATCGATTGTCAAAAATAAAAAGCGGATACTCCCCTGCTCTGTGTGGCTGAAAGGTGAATACGGCGTAACTGACGTGTTTGCAGGTGTTCCCGTGAAGTTGGGCAAGAACGGGATGGAGGAGATCATCCAGATCAAACTGACAGCCGATGAACAAGCTGCGTTGAATAAGTCAGCAGCAGACGTAAAAGCGAGCATTGCCAAGTTGTCTTTGTAGGGTAACCAGACTTCCGAAGTTCTCTCGAGAATCAAGAGAAACTTCGGAAGTCCATTTTAAAGTCTTTCCTTGACACTGAGAACCAGTTTTCTTAACATTCTACCCAATCATTGACTCCCCCAACATAACATTTACTTCATTTCAATCAGGAGGGTTTGTATGTCAAGAGCGCAAAAGTATGTTGCCGTAGTCGTTGCAGTGGCAATTGCATTATCGTTCGCAGTTTTTGTGAACGGCTGCGAGAAAAAAGATGAAGGACCAACGGGACCAACCGCGATCAATGAGGATTTGTTTCCCCTTGTAGCGGGACATAAGATCGTCTTTTCAGGATTTCTGCGCCAGCCGGGAGCGGACACAAACATCACCGCAACAGGGGCGTTCTACGAGAATCGAATGACCATTGGCACTTTTAACACAACGGTGATACCAGGACTCGGGACATTTACTGCCGTCAGCGATTCCAACAGAGTCAACCCTGCTCCTGTTTGGAGCGTCGGCGCTTTGCTGTTCCAGAAATCCGTGGCGAGCGGCGCGGCAGATTTCTCTTATGTGGGAAGCCTGGGGTCATTCTTCCGGACCTTCTATCCGTCGACGGGGGCAACTGGAACCAGTCGCAATGACACTCTACGGGTGTTTAAACTTACTGACCTTGCATCGGGCATTGCCTTGGAATACACTTGTTATGACAGCACTAGCAATGTCACGATTTCGGGCGCGTCCACAACAGCCCGTCTTCAAATCGTTGGGATTGTCA
>CAYNRS010000164.1:0-5134 GCA_964399565.1 uncultured Ignavibacteriaceae bacterium | reverse complement strand
CGCCTCGATCAGGGCGCGCCCGCCCACAGCCTTCGCCGCCCGGCGAATTTCCCGGATGCTGTTTATTTTAATGAGGTTGGCTTTCGGAACGACTATGCGGTGATATGGGTCTTGCGCCTTCCGGGCAATTTGTTCGCGGATATCGCCAATTTGTTCGTCCGAGAGTTTTTCATATGGGTGGTCGTCCTTTGTTTCTCCTTTTGCGACAGGGAGCTCAAAAATAAGTTGAATATTAGGGTGGCTCAAGGATTTGCTTTTCCTGCAACTTGGGCAAGTGTCGCATGCTTCGGGCTGCGATTTCTCGCAATTCAGGGCACGCGCGAACTCGATTGCCATCGCATCTTGCCCCACCCCCTCAATCCCATCGAACAAGTACGCGTGGGCCACCTGCCCCCGTTCCAATGTCCGACGAAGTAAGTCCTTTACACGGTGCTGGCCAATAATGGACGACCAGCTCATCGAATTCTCTTAGAAAGCATGCCCTATACCAAAATGCAAAACGCCGCCGACAAATGTCTCAGGGAAAAAACGTCTTTGTGTGATCCATCTATTTTCCGCGAAGGGGTCGTACACGCGCATACCAAAATCAATGCGAATCGGCCCCGCCACGGTATCCCATCGAAACCCTAAGCCCGTAGCCATAGCCAGATCGGTGACTCGCATTTTCGAAGCTTTCGTCCACACATCGCCAATGTCGTAGAAAAACACAAATGAGATCTTCTTCAAGTCGACGACCCACAACATGCCCGCGTCCTGTAGTGGATTTAGCCGTAATTCGAGGTTCGTTTCAAAGTGAGCCGCTCCTCCCTTGTCCGGATCCGGAAATGCAGCAAGACCTTTTGCCGCCCATCCTCGTATGCTTCCGCTCCCTCCTGAAAAGAACCTTCTCGTAACAGGTACAAAGGGAGACGTCGGGTTTCCATATATCTCAGCGAATCCCCCGGAGAGTTTAAGGGCCCAGATCACCCGTCTCCCGCCGGACGGGTCCCAATACCATTGGGCAAGGCCTGAAATCTTATAGTATTGAGAATACGGCAAATCCGTTCCCAGAACGCTGCCGAACATCGAGGGAAGAAGGCCCGCCTCTTCAATCGATATGGAATGGATGAAGCCCTCCGATGGCGAAAAGAGGTCATTCCGTTTGTCACGCTGCAACGTCAACGCAATAATGGAATTAAATTGACGCTGGAGGTTTGGGTTGGTCGTATCGATCGTTCCTCCCCCCAAACCCGTCGGGTCTATGCGTTGAAGATTCCAGTCGACAAAAAGCCGGGTATACGTGGCGGTTTGAGCGGTGACGCCGAGACGTGCCTGGAGAATAGGGTTGTAGTACGTTTTCTGCTTGTCCAGAATTGCGGAGAGCGTTGCCGTCAGCGTTACTTTGTTGGTAATGAAATATGGCTGGAGAAGTTGAGTGGACAGATCAACGTATGATACAACGGAGCTATCGCCAAGTCCGTGGCGAAAAGCACGCTGAAAATCAATATTCTGAAGCTGCAGGGTAAGCCTTATGGAAAAATTCTGTGCGCCGCCCAAGAAATTCCTGTTGTTGTAGCCAACACCGACGAGAAGATTCAGCGCGTTGTCCCTGTGAGTAATTCCCACCTCGGGCGTCAGCTCATTGAATGGCCGAGGTCGAACAAAGACTCTCATTGGAATCTCCTGCACATCTTTGGCGGAATCGATGAAGAGGTGTTCGATTTTCGACGACTCAAAGATGCCAAGCCGGTTGAGGTTTCTTTCGCTTTCAAACTTCAGCAATTCACTGTAAAAATCCCCCGATACAAAATCCAGATGCCTGAGAACGATAGCTGAATCAATCCTCTCGACAACCGACGAGTCCTCAATCACTTCTATTTGTCCGAATCGATATCGCCCACCCGCAGTGAAAGCATATTTCACGGACACATTATTTGTCGAGGCGTACCGTATCGCCTCCGGCGTTTGCACTTTCACATTGATGAAGCCAAAATTGGCAAAAAGGCTCACCACTCTTGCTAACTCCGCCTGCACTCTTTCCGTCACAAACGAGTCGCCGACTTCAATCAAGGTATTGTTCCGGATGGCGTCTGTCAAATCGGGCGGCAGCCCTTCGAGTCCCTTGTATTCGACAGTGTCGATGAAAGACCTTTTACCTTCGCGGATGAAAAAGGCAAGCGATACTTTCCTGTTCTCGTGGTCGAAGGTAATGGTGGTATCCACGCGGGCCTGAAAGAATCCGTTGTTCTGACAGAATCTGGTAAGCCGGAGGACGTCGGATTCAAAGACGATGGGGTCGAAGTACTCCGGTTTTGAGTACAAAGCCTTCCACAACCACCAGGGGGTTTCACGGGATTGGATCGCGCTCAGGAGTTCGTCTTCGCTCAAAATTTCATTCCCTTCGAATCGCAATGATTCGATTTCATACGGATCCTGCGCCTGCGCCACAGAGAAGAGACACAGGGCGGCCCCCAAGATGGCTACAAGTTTCATTGTCTAGAAGAAAATAAAAAAAGCCCAGCAACGAGTGCCGGGCCTTCTAATGTACTGAGGTGCAATCTCCCGAGTCGAAAATCTAAAGGCTGTCGTGGCTCCTAATATTCCTTGTCGTCCTCAAAGAAGAAGTCTTCATCTGTTGGATAATCTGGCCAAATCTCCTCGATACTCTCGTACGGCTCATCACTGTCTTCTAATTCCTCCAGGTTTTGCACAACCTGCGTCGGCGCTCCTGTGCGAACCGCGTAATCGATCAATTCCTCTTTTGTCGCTGGCCAAGGGGCGTCGTCCAAATACGAAGCAAGTTCGATCGTCCAAATCATTGTCCATACTCTCCTGTGAAGAACGGCTTTCCGACATCATACACTTTGTCAAGACTCGTTAGTCAGAAATTTGTTTCTGCGCGCGGTATTCTTCCTGAGTTACCTCATCGAAGAAATAGTCGGAAGGGTTCTGGGAAATACCGTTGAGTCGCACTTCGTAATGAAGATGAGGCCCGCTCGACAATCCGGTGTTTCCGGATCGCCCGATTATCATTCCTCGACGCACCTGGTCGCCATCTTTCACAAAAGCCTTGCTCAAATGAGCATAAAGGGTTTTGTATCCGTATCCATGATTTACTTGTATCATGATTCCATAGCCGCCATGTCTGCCGGAGAGCTCCACGGTACCGTCGGCCGTTGCGTAGACTGGCGTTCCTTGATCATTGGCGATGTCCAGACCTTCATGCTTCCGGTAAATATCAAGAATGGGGTGTAACCGCATCCCGAACCCTTTTTTGGCATAATACCCATTCATCGGTTTGATAGCGGGAGTTCTCGTGAAACGCATTTTGTTTGATTCGTAATTTTTCACAACGTCTGTGTAACTTCGAAATTGTAACTGGAGCTCCCGATCCGCTCTTTCGACGGTATTCCTTAGCGCGTTGAGGAGGTCGTTGACATCCGGCGACGCCGTGAAATCAATACGGTCGTCAACGCCACCAATTCCTGCTTTACGAGTATCATCGTCAATCTTCGGCAGGTCAACCAGTAATCGAAGCTGGTTTCCCTCTTCATTGACCTGAGCGAGCTTTCTCTCCAGAACGTCTATCCGACCTGCCACAACCCGCAAATGTTCCTTCAGGATGCGGTTCTCATTCAACAAAGCGCTCGTTCTCGCGATCCCCAAGCCCAGTGCATCGCCTTTCATTTGATTGACCTCTATAGTAAACCAAAAAAGACCCGTCCCGAGGACAATGCCCATGAGCGTGAGCTTGGTCTTGCCCCACTTGAACTCGTGGAAGCTCAACGTCGCCTTGGAGAAGTAATAAAGTTTCAGTCGACTCATATGCTGTTTTTATGTGCTTTTTCACAATTCGAAAAGGAATCGAAAAAAGCAACCCGAAAATAGGAAATTATCGAGGTTTTGTCAAGGTAAAGAATCCTTAAACTGGGCTAAAGGATTTCTTACTCGAAATCATGCTCAAAATAGTCTATGACGCGCTTTCCTCTTGTCTTTTCGGAGATCGCGTGATCCAGCCTTTTGGAAAAAACTGTTGCGGCGTCGTATCCGTAGTGTTTTAGTAAGTAATCTAGGGCAATAACCTCCACAATAACGGTAATATTTTTTCCGGGGAAGATTGGCAGTTTTATGTGTGGTAAATCAACACCCAAAATATTAATATTCTCGTGGTCCAACCCCGTCCTTGTGTATTCAACATCATTTCTCCATTCCTGGAGCTCGACAATGAGCTCGACCCTCTTTTGAAATCTGATTGACCGAATGCCAAACACCGCCCTCACGTCAATAAGACCGAGGCCCCGAATTTCCATGAAGTGTTTGACAACATCCGAACCGGCACCCATCAGTATTCCTTCACCCTTCCGGGTAATCATCACAACGTCATCGGAGACCAATCTGTGGCCTCTTTCAATAAGGTCCAGTGCAACTTCACTCTTTCCGATCCCGGACCGACCGGAGAGCAACACACCGATGCCGTACACATCGATGAATGATCCGTGAACCACGGTCTGTGGAGCAAATTGGTCATCGAGAAAATCACTCAGGAAATAGACAAGTTTGGTTGTTTCAAACGGAGTTTCGAATACGGACACTTTGTGCTTAGTCGCAATTTCCAGAAGTTCTTTGTCGATGGTGTTGCCGTTGGTAACCATGATGCATGGCAGATCGAATTGAAAAATTGTGTTGAAGGCTTTGATCCGCTCCGGTTTGGTGAGATGATTGAGGTATCTGACCTCCGTGTTCCCGAACACCTGCACGCGATCGTATGTGAACAACTCAACATAGCCCGCAAGGGCGAGGCCGGGTCGATGGATGTTCTTGTCTCTGATATCTTTCGCAAATCCAACATCAGCGTTCATGGCCTTCAGGTTGAGTCGGGCCTTGTTCGATTCGTAAAGGAATCCGACGGTGATGCTTTTTTTGCGAGTTTCTTTGAGATTATTCAATGGCATAGCAACAGAGGTTACACAACTTTCTGATAGACTCTGCGAAGTGCATTCCGATCCTTGGATCGGATCTTTGCCTTGTATTTCTTCAGTTGAACGAGGATTTTTTCAACGGCGGCGTCAATCGATTTCGAAAAATCACCGGTTTTGGCGATTGATGTCAGCGTCGCATTGTGCACGTATAAATTGAGATCGGAAGAGCGTCGTGT
>CAYNRS010000163.1:0-5164 GCA_964399565.1 uncultured Ignavibacteriaceae bacterium | reverse complement strand
TTTTCGGTCGCACTGCCTTGTCGACTTCCACCCTTCTGCGACGCTCTCGCCACAATGCCAAACCTCCAAACAGGAGAGCAACAAGAAGGAAAGCTCCCACCAACCATAAGGGAATGAAAAGGAGCCATGGTCCTATGTGGGCAAAATAGTACTCCTCCGTTTTTTCCTGAGGAACTCCACCATCGAACCTCGCAACAAGATTGTACACAAGATCTCCCGAGCGCTTCAGTCCTTTCGTGTTCAAGAGATCGAAGGAATCCTGCGGCGTGTGGATCGGATCGTTGACATCAGAAGTAAAATCAAGAGCGGGAATATTCTTGTCCAGGAAAGGCATGTGGTCCGAGCCAATTCCACCACCAGGCAAAGAATTGTTCATCGCAAAAAAATCCGTCGGATAGAGAAGTTTCTCGTATCCTAGTTTTGCCATTTCCTCAAACGCGGCACTGACAAGCCAACGCGGTGAGCTCTTGCCTCCTTGATCGATAAGAGGAAGAAGCCATTCGCTACCGTTTGCCATGTCAACCTGGAGCATAAGAACGACTCGATCGAGGGAGGGGAAGTGTTCGACAAAGTGCTTCGACCCCTTCAAGCCGCTTTCTTCACCGCCGAAGAGACAAAAAACAAGTGTCGATTCGTTCTTACGATGCGAGAGCACTCGTGCCAGCTCGATAACGACGGCAGATCCTGAGCCATCGTCGTTAGCGCCCGGAATTTCAGGAGATGCGGAATCGATATGTGCACCGATGACGATCATTCGATCGGTCGCCCCCGGGAGGATGCCTACGACGATTCCACTCCGTGTGTTCGCCGGCCCGCTGAGCGCGTCACCCTGCACGGTCGTCATTGGCATGAGGGAGACATCTTTCATTCCAAATTCTCTAAATTTTGAAGCGGCAAAGTCCATTGCTTCTCGTTCATTGGGCGAACCCATCGGTCGTGGCCCAATCTCAACAGAGAGTATGCGCAAATACGCAGTGGCGCTGTCTGTGGAGAAAGGCGTTTGAGCACTTCCTATACACATGGAACTCAATGCAAAGGTTGCAAGCACTCCGAAGCTTCTGCAGGTGGTCATGTTGTAGATCCGATTATTTCAGATATTTCTTCAGAAACGTGGTCAAAGTTTTTTCATACTGCTTGCCCCCGACATCCCACACATCATTGTGGTTGGCGCCTTTTATGGAAAGAAACTCCTTGGGCTCGTTCGCCACCGAAAACAACGCTTCCGAGTATTCGTGTTTTATGAAGGTATCCAGTTTCCCGTGGATAAACAGAATCGGCATTCGGAGGTTTTGGACATCCTTCAATGGTGAGACCTCGCGGGCTTTGAAACGTGCGATATTCTGTGAACGTGTCATCGCAACGTTGCGCAAAAAATGCCAGGGCAATTTGATGATGCGGCGCTGATAATCGACAGAAATGGTCCGAAGGTCGGTGAAGGATGCTTCGGCGACTACTGCTCTGATACGCGGATCAATTGTGGCCGCCTGAATAGCCACAGCCGCTCCCATGGAAGTCCCAAAAACGCCGATCTTCCCTACGCGCAAATCTTTTCGCTTCATCAAGTAGTCAATTACTTTTAAAACGTCGTGCTTTTCATAAAAGCCGTACGTACAATACTTCCCCTCGCTCTCGCCGTGCGCTCGAGAGTCGTACAAAAAGACGTTGAAACCAAGTCCGAAAAGAAATTTGGTGACGGCAATTCCACCCGTCTTGCAGTCTCCGACGCCGTGCAAATAGATCAAGGTCCCCAGGGAATGGCGTTTCGGTTGTGCAACAAGCCAGCCTTTCAGCGAAATCCCGTCGCGACAGAGGATGACAACTTCTTCCTGAGGCAGCCGGGCATCCCGCGGCTCCAACAGAGTCGTGAATCTCGCATACCACTCTTTCTTACGCCTTTGCGGCTGCAAGAGAATTAACGGCCCGATGACCAGCACAACAAGGGCAGAGCTGACCATGAAAAGGACTATCAGAATTACACCGGCAAGGAAGAAAGACATATCGGGCAGGTGAGCGAATGAGTCAGAAGGTCCAGGCAACGAAAGCCAATAAAATCAATATAAAAACGACCATCCTGTGAAGCAAGGACATTCACCGACGAATCACTGGATTGCGGTTCAACCAGTGCCTCAGTATCTTGCTTCAACGGACACGAAGTACCCAACCTTTCTTTCTCTCTGAAAGTCTAACCCATGTCGAAAGTAAAGAAATCATCCGGGTCGATGGTGCCAACCGACGAAGACTTGATACTGAAAGCCAAACAAGGGAATATGACAGCCTTTGAGCAGCTTGTTCAGCGCTATGATAAACGCGTATTCACAATTGCAGCCACGTACGTTCAAAGTTCCGATGACGCAAAGGATATCTACCAGGAAGTTTTTATCAGAGTGTATCGCGGGCTCAGAAAGTTTGAACATCGGAGCGAGTTTTCGACTTGGCTGTACCGGATCACGACCAATGTTTGCCTGTCGCATCGGGCCCGGGATAAAAGGCACTTGCACAGCCCGCTGCAGCAGGAACATGAAGACGCGGACGGTTCCACACACACAAAGGGAGATGTCTTAAAAGGTGATGGTTCATCGGACCAACGCGCAATGAGCTCCGAGATCTCGCACCATGTGAACGTAGCAATGGAGAGTCTTTCTCCCCAACAGAGAATGGTTTTTTCGCTCCGCCACTACGAGGGGTATAAACTCAAAGAAATTGCGACGATGATGAAATGTTCCGAGGGGACGGTAAAGAAGTATTTGTTTACGGCCACCCATCGCATGAGAAAAAAATTGAAAAATCTTGTGAACTAAGACAAAGGGAATATCATGGGACACAAACAGTTTCAGGAAATGATCCTCCTCTCGTTTTATGGCGAATTGAGCCCGGGAGATCAGGGTAAGCTCGATCGGCACCTCGCAGGATGCAGGCTGTGTCGCGAAGAGCTGAATGAGCTTCAGGTCTTTCATAGGACAATTGCTTCCTACACACCAGTCGCAGTGCGAGATCGTGATCTCGTGGATGCACGCCGTTCCCTGCGCGTGGCTTTGGGAGGCGGTGAATCCGCAGAAAGTTGGGTTCAGAAAATCCTGGATGCTGTAACGGCTCCATTTTTGCCGCAGTACAGAGCCGTTCTTGCGGCGGCCGCCATGTTCGCTGTCGGTATCGGTTTGGGCTATTACTTCTTTGGCTCTTCGAACTCGGCACAGTCGGCGCTGTTTCGGTCAGTTGCTGAAACCGACCAGGCTGCGTTCGACCAGGGAGATGCGCAAATCACGAATTTTCGCATTGTTTCCAAAGACGAAACGTCGGGCCGCGTGGAGTTCGAGTTCGATGCCATGACGCCCGTGCGCGTGAAGGGAAATGTGAAAACGGACGAGCGAGTGCAAAAAATCCTTGCCCGCGCCGCAGTGAGTGCCGACAACCCCGGCACACGATTGCGCGTTGTCAGCGAGATCGCCGAACACGCGTCGGCAAAGAAGCCGGTCACCAAGGACGTCAAAGCTGCCCTGATTTCCGTTGTGCAATACGATGAAAATCGCGGTGTTCGAAAGGAAGCTCTGAAGGCCCTTGAGAAATTTCTTCCGGACCCGGACGTTGTCAGTGCTTTTGTGTATGTGCTGAAAACAGAAAAGAACACCGGCATAAAAATCGATGCCATCAACAGCCTTGCCAGAGCGCGATTTACCGGCGAGTCAATGACCAAAGAGCTGTTGAGTGTTCTCAGAGACAAAGTGGAATCGGATGAAAACAACTACATCAAAATAAGGGCAAAAGCAGCCCTTCAGGAGGTCGTTCAACAATGAAATCACTTTATCGAACCATGACACTATTTATGGCCGTAATTCTCTTCTGGCCAAACCTTTCGGCCCAAAAACGTGACGTGGAGGAGCGCGGTGTGCGTTCAAAATCCTTTACTGTCGGCAAAGGCGGCAGCATTGATGTCTCGACGAGCGTCGGCGATATCCGGATCAGCCCGTGGGAGAAGAGTGAAGTCCATGTGGAAGTCGACGGCGTCGACGAGGAGGATCTTGACCGGCTGAAAATGACGCAAAGCGGCAACACCGTCCGCGTAAGTTTCAGGCCTAGGTGGGGCGACTATGGCGATGTGCGTTTCGAGGTCAATGTTCCGTCACAGTTTGACGTTGAACTCAAAACGTCTGGTGGCAATATCGAGATTGCCGGCAACATGTCCGGAAAGATCAACGGCTCGACTGCTGGCGGCGACATCAGGCTCAAAGGCGATATCGGAGGCACTGTCGACATGTCGACGTCCGGCGGGGATGTTGAGGTAAGAAACATCACTGGAAATGGTTATCTGAAAACATCCGGCGGGGACATCCGCATCGGAAGTGTCAACGGCGAACTAGAGGCCGCCACGTCCGGCGGCGACATTGACGTAGAGAAAGTGGGAAAGTCCCTCAATGCAAAGACTGCGGGAGGGGATATCAGAGTCGGCGATGTCGGTGGGGAAGCAAAAGTGTCGACAGCCGGCGGAGATATCAAGATGGGCAGAGTTTCTGGAAAGGCTACGATGAGCACGGCAGGCGGCAACATCGAGCTGAAGGGAGCCAGCGGAACAGTGAGCGCCAAAACAGCCGGCGGAGATATCAGGATTGAAAACGTCACCGGAACGATCGAAGCAAAGACTTCGGGCGGGGAAGTGGACGCAGAACTTGTCCCTTCGGGAAAAGGCAGCAGCCGGCTGGTCTCTTCGGGGGGAAAGATTAAGCTGGCAATTCCGGAGAACACCAAAGCAACTATCGAAGCGCGAATTCAGATCCACGACCGTTGGAGAAGGTATAAGGATAAATACAAGATTCGGTCGGCCGATTTCAAAGCCGATTCCTATGAAATCGACGAGGACGACGAGGAAATCCGGGCAACGTATAAGCTCAACGGCGGCGGCGAGACGATTTACCTGGAAACAGTGAACGCAGACATCGAAATCAAGAAGCTGCGCAAGTAAACCTGAGAAATTTACCGAGGAGAAACAATGAAAACACTTCTTATTCTGCTGATATCCGCAAGTTTTTCCCTGTTCGATTCGCCAATCGTCATCCCTGAAGCAGGGCAGGATCAGGATGTGCAGACGAAAACGTTTTCTGTCAAAAAAGGGGGGACGCTTGAACTTGACCTGAATCCCGGCTCCGTCGAGATTCAGACGTGGAGCAAAGAT
>CAYNRS010000162.1:0-5196 GCA_964399565.1 uncultured Ignavibacteriaceae bacterium | reverse complement strand
TCACATTACTGGCCGTGAGGCTCGAATCAACCTTTATCCAATTATTGCCGTTGTCAGTAGAATTGTACACTCCGCCGTAATACAACGCAGCGTAGAGAGTGGAGTCTTTTATTGCGAAAGCTTTCACGTTTCCACTCGGCAATCCATTATTCATGGCAAGCCAATTATTTCCATCATCGGAGGTAGCGAAAACACCTGAATTCCAATTCCCGGAAAAGGTAATATCCCCTTTTTTTGTAAAGCAATAAGGATCACCTGGACTTGTCCCAAGCTTAGTCCAACTAGTGCCGTTATCCATGGAACTGTATATACCGCTCCCCGTGGTACCGGCAAAAAACGCGTTCTGTGAAGATCCGAGGGCGTAAACCCAGTTTGGCGCGTATTTGGAGAGGTTCGGCAGTGGGGCGGTGAGCTGCCATTGCGCGTAACTTAATTGAATCGACAGCACCAAATTTACGCCGGAGGTAAAAATAGAAACAAGAACCTTCATGATAACTTCCTATGCAATAAACCCCAGTATATCAAATCAAACCATTGTTACTTCCTTCAGTTTTGCCAACTCTGCCGCCGAAGCTTTTTCCACATCTGCATGCAAGCTGTTGCCATGAGAGTCCATTGTCACAATGGTTGAAAAATCTCTCACTCGCACGTGCCACATGGCTTCGGGTATTCCAAATTCCAGAAAATCAACTCCTTCGACTTCTTCGATGCACTCGGCATACACCTGCGCGGCTCCGCCAATGGCGTGCAAATACACCGCGCCTTGTTCTTTCAAACCGGCAAGCGTTTTGGCTCCCATGCCACCTTTGCCTATGACCGCCCGTAAGCCGAATTTCTTGATGATATCGGCCTGGTAGGGCTCCTCGCGTATGCTTGTCGTTGGACCGGCCGCATTCATCGTCCATTTTCCGTTGCTCTTCAGCGCCACGGGACCGCAATGATACAATGCCGCGCCTTTCAAATCAACGGGCGAGTCGTTGCTCATAAGATGATGATGCAGCACGTCTCGACCCATGTGCAAAATCCCGCTCAGCAACACGACATCTCCCACCTTGAGACTACGCACCTGCTCCTCGGACAACGGTGTGGATAATCTCACCTCGCGTCCTGTGGCCGGAAGTGCCTCGTCTTTTGCAATTTTCACAACCGGACTGTCCTCTTTGTACAACCATCGTTTGATTTTTCCGGTTTTTGCGTCGATGATTTGGCCCAATCGTCGAAACGCCCAGCAATCATACGCCACAGTGACAAAAAAGCTTGCCGGAAGGCGATGATATGCACCGACTTTGCAGCCAATCAACGTTACAGCTCCGCCAAAACCCATTGCGCCGATGCCCAGCTTGTTTGCGTTTTCCATCACATGGTCTTCAAGTTTCGCAAGCTCGGGATTGGGATTAATGTCATCGAGCGTCCTGAAAAGTTGTTGTTTAGCGTAGTAATACCCGGAGGTTCTATCCCCGCCTATCGCGACACCTATCGCTCCAACGCTACAACCTTGCCCCTGGGCCTGCCACACGGCATGCAGGATGCATTTTCGCACTCCGTCCAGATTTCTGTCGGCGCGACCCATGTTTGGAAGCTCCGTCGGCAGAGAATACTGAATATTCTTGTTTTCGCAACCGCCGCCTTTGAGAATGAGCTTCACTTCGACGTCTTTTTTCTCCCATTGCTCAAAGTGAATGATTGGCGCCCCTTCCCCGAGGTTGTTCCCGCTGTTTTTTCCCGTCAACGAATCGACTGCATTTGGGCGTAGTTTTCCTTGTTTTGTCGCTTCTTCCACCGCCTGGAGTATCTGTTTCTTCATGGCAATTTGATCCGTCCCAATCGGCGTTTTGACTTCGAAAGTCGGCATTCCTGTGTCCTGGCAGATCGGACCGCAGTTTGTTACTGCCATGTCCACATTCATTGCAATCGTCTGCAGAGCCAATGACGACTGATTCCCCTGCTTTTCCTTGTCTATTGCATTGGAAAGCGCCCGTCGCACATCCGGTGGGAGGTTTGTAGACGTCTCAACGATGAGATCGTAAACACTTTCTTTGAAATGTTTCATTTTGTGCTCCTTTGTAACACTGCCGCAAACCGTTTTTGTGGTGTTGTAAATATAGACAATTTTGCTTCCTCTTTCACAACGTCACGTGTCCACCAAAACAGACATCTCAAGAACAATTCTCGTTATACGAAATGCAACTTTTCACCCGTTCAAGTAGTCTTACTAGTGAGTCCGGTTGGAACATTCCGGCATTCGCAGCGTATGTATAAGTCGACCGCGAAAGGAGTGGTGCTATGAAGCAAGCTCTCTTAAAGGGGATGGGGATAGTTCTTTTGATGACCACCACAGCCTTTTCTTTCCTGCCTAAATCGCCGCTTGAGGGAAGCTGGACCGGCGAATTCAAGCACGGAGATGCGATCCTTACCATTCAAGTGCGATTCTGGACGGAAGACGGCCAGGTCAAAGGCACGATCGACATCCCTCAACAAGGAATCACGCAAGCCGCTTTGGATTGGATCATCCTCGAGGACACGTCCATACATTTTGAACTTGTGAAGGAAAACGGGATCTGTGTGTTCGACGGCGAGCTGAAAGGCGGGAGAATTATCGGCGAGTGTTTGTCGTCATCGAATCGCGGCGCGTTTTACCTGATCTCTGCAACCGCAGCGATTTGAACATTCTCGGTGGCCGCAGCCTTCATGTCTGCGCAACGCACACGCTAAAGCTGCGGCTACCGCTGTGTTCCTTTTCCCACGATCTCGTTATACAATTCCTTGTCTGTAATTCCTTCTGTGGAAATCAGGAGCACGCGGGAATTGGCATCCAGGCCCAGTTCTCTCCGCGCCGTTTCGTTGTCTTGAGAGCACAGTTCAATTAACCCGGCGAGCCCGGCCGCTCCCGTTTCCCCTGAAATAACCCCTTCACCGGCAAACGACCTCACAGCTTCCTTTGCCCGCTCATCTTCAATGGCGAGAAAGCAACGAACGCCTTTTTGCAGAATGGGCAGGGAAATCGTTGATGCTGTGCCGCAATTCAAACCGGCCATAATGGAATGCTGCTCTCCCTGCAGACGAACCATACGCCCCGCCTTCACGGACGCAAGGACGCAATCCGATCCTTTGGGTTCCACTCCAATAATCACGGGAGGCTGAGGAAGCTCTTTTCTCCGGTAATGACGGACAACAGCGGCTGCGAGCGATCCCACGCCAATCTGCACAACAACGTGCGTGGGCTTTTGTTTGTTTTGCTTTTCCAACTCATCTTCTATTTCCCAGAACAACGTTGAGTATCCATCCACCGTCCACTGCGGAATCTGCTCAAACCCTTCCCACGCGGTATCCTGAATGAGTAGCCCGCCGGAAGCGGCATCATTCTTCGCGCGCACGAGGGATTCGTCATATGTTCCACCCATCACGACAATGCCACCCTCTGCTTCAATCGCTTCCATGCGTTGTTCCGTTATGCCTGCAGGGACGTGAATTCGCGAAGGGATCCCGAGCATCCGCCCAACCCGAGCGACTGCCCTGCCATGGTTGCCATCCGTCGCGCAAACAAGTTTCAGCGAATGCCTCTCACCGACGAACTTTCCTATGTCCTGCAAAGAAACGATTTCATTCACCGCGACCTTCAGGTGCTGTCTCAATGCCTGAAAAACGGCCCAGGAAGCGCCAAGAATCTTGAATGCGGGCAATCCAAGACGGGATCCTTCGTCCTTAAGCATAATCTCGCCGAGGTTGAATTTTTTCGCCAGATGGTGAAGTAAAACGAGAGGAGTTGGTCGGTAGCCGTGAAGCTTCTGATGGAAATCCTGAGGAAGACGGGAAGGTGACTCCGTCCTGAAATCTTTTGAAAAACCAGTGTTCAAGAATATCTCAGCCACAGGAGAAACCTCCGATGCCCCAAACTATCAATGGAATACTTCAAATGCAAAGTACCGAAACTCCGACTTTCATCCCACATTGCCACGCCAGAAGTCGGAGGTCCGAGAAAGAAGATTCTCTGGTGAGATATTTCTATATTCACCATAGATGCATGAGATGATTATGAGGAAAACAGTTCTCATTACGATTGTTACGCTCGGGTTGGCAAGCGTGGCTCGATCCCAGACTGATTGGGCCAAAGTCCATGAACTTACGGTGAAGGGCATCGACAAGCTGTACAACCTCGAACTCGAGGAATCAGAAAAGACGTTTGAGGAAGTGATCCGCATGGCTCCGGGTGACCCCCGCGGCCATTTCTTCAAATCCATGATTTACTATTGGGTGTATAACCTGACAAAGGACGAGGCAGCCTATAAGAAATTCTTCGAACTGTCGGAGAAGGTGATTGAACTCTGTGAGGATGAACTCGACAAGGACGAAAATAGCGGCACGGCAAAGTATTACCTGGGCGGTATGTATGGATTTCGAGGACTTGCCTACCAGCGGAATGGGTCGACCTTCAGCGCTGCGTGGGACGGCAGGAAAGGATACTCCTATCTGAAAGAGGCAACAAAGGACTCACCGGAAGTTTATGATGCTCAAATGGGGTTCGGGCTTTTCAACTACCTTGTGGCAAAAGTACCAAGAGCCTTTCGCTGGATTCTTTCTTTACTCGGTTTCACCGGAGATGTGGAGGGCGGGCTTGAGTCCCTGCGCATTGCAGCGGAAAAAGGGACATACGCGCTCACCGAGGCGACGTTTTTCCTCGCGCAATTTTTGTTCTGGGAGGGGCGGGAAGAAGAAGCCCGCAAATACATGAAACGGTTGCTGGACAAATACCCCGACAACTCCCTGTTCCTCGTCACCTATGCTCAGTGGGAGCTGCGGAAGGACAATGTCGACAGCGCAATGGTTATTGCTCAGAAAGCCGTCGCCATCAACGCACGACGAAAAATCCAGTTCGGAGACGAATTTGCCTACAGCGTATTGGCCAGCTGCTACTTTGCAAAGAATGAATTCGATAAAGCGAGGGACAATATTGAACTTTCCATCGCCAAAACGGAGAACAAACAGAGCATCTTCAACAACACCTATTACAGGCTGGGGCTCTGCTACGACATCATCGGACAGCGCGAGAAAGCGATCGCTGCTTACCGTCTGACGAAAGAAGCGGACCTGAGCAACAACCCGTGGGAGTATCATCCCTACCGGCTTGCTCAGAAGCGTATTCTCAAACCGCCGAACACCAACGACGTTTTATTGACGAAAGCCGGCAATTATCAAACG
>CAYNRS010000161.1:0-5205 GCA_964399565.1 uncultured Ignavibacteriaceae bacterium | reverse complement strand
TGAGGCGCTCGGCGACGAGGAGGTCGAGGTCAACGGCGAGACCATCCGCGCCCTGGCAATGAAGCACACCATGAGCATGGGTGGAGGGTCGATCGAAACCAAAATGTGGGTCGACAAGGAAGGGAAAGTGCGCAAAGTTGTCGTGCTGAAGAGCGACGCCGAAATTTTCAACCAGTACGCCGTCGATGCCGCGATGCAATGGGTGTATACGCCGGCGCTGATGCAAAAAGGTCCGGTGTCGGTGTGGGTGGCGGTACCGTTTAAGTTTCGTTTGTCGAACAAGTAAAGCATGCTGTAAGTTCAGCTGAGCTCGCGCCCGGCGACGAACCGGAAAAAGGCGAGGATATATGCCGCGGAGGTTTCACGAACCCAGGAACCGTGGTGCGAGCATGCCCCAACATTCGCTGGAATATGAGATTGCCCGTCAGTCCAAATCTCTGTATGTGTTGTTTTTTCCCGCGATTGAGAATTCGTATCAACCTTCCCTAACCCCCTCTGTTGACGAATTGTGTAGCCCAAGCCTTTGGATCCGGTCGGATACCGTCCATCGAAGCGCGTCAAAATTCTCGGATCGCAAGATTCTCCTGAAAGAAATCTAATGACCTTGAAGGGCCTCAGTATTGACTCCTATGTCGGTTATGCCCTCTCGGCCGTTTTCTTTGCATTCGGGCTTCTGGTTGTCTTCGGTCTTGTCATTCCCGAGGGTGTCCCAAAGCAGTTCCGGATCACATTGGGAGTAGTTCTTCTTTTATGGGGTTTGTATCGGCTCGTCCTCACGAGGACAAAAAGTATTCAGCAAAAGGAGGACGAGAAATGAAAACCTCCCTGTTCTTTGTTGCGGTCTGTATGCTTTTGGGAGGGTGCCAAAAGACCTCCGAAAAGCCTGAAGAGACTGCGACCAAAGGAAAGCTCGTCGTTTTTTCAACGGAGTCTCATCAGGAAGTTCTCAGGCAGGAAGCGGCGGAGTATTCGAGGCTTTATCCGGACGTTACGTTTGAAGTCTCTGGTGTCTCAACTCGCGAGGCGATTGTACATTTCCTCAACGACAGCGTCAGGTGCATTTGTGTCGACCGGCCGTTTAATCAGGAGGAGCTCGAGGTCGTGAAAAATGCGGAGATTCTCTATGCAGAGAACGTCATTGCGCTGGATGCTTTCGCGGTCCTTGTGAATTCGAAAAACGCTCAGGAGTCGATTTCTTTTGATGACGTGAGGGATATTGTCGGCGGCGCCAAGAGAACATGGAAGGTCATCACTGGCTCCCGGATGACTGGAGCGATTGAACTGGTTTTGACCGGGAAGAATTCCGGGGCATACGAACTGTTGCAGCGGCACTTTTTTCACTTTGCAAACGAGATTGCGCTGACCGCTCAGGCGGGAACGCAGCAAGAAGTGGTATCATATGTAAGCGCGCATCCCCAAGCCATTGGAATCGTATCGATTGCGACGTTGCGAAACAATTCATTGCCGGTGAAGGTTCTTGCTGTTGAGTCCACGAACATTACTGTGGAACGTTTCGTGAAGCCGACGCAAATAAATGTTTATCACTCCCTTTACCCGTTAAGTTATTCTTTGTATCTTTACACCTCCGCGTCATCGACGGGAGTGCAAGCCGGTTTTAGCACGTTCGTTCGAGCGATGCATGGACAAAAAATCGTTCAGAATGCCGGCCTTGTCCCCACTGTCATTCCGAACCGAGTTATCCAGATCACGACGGAGTAATTCAGGTGATGAAAATCTTCAGATCATTTATCGTTGGCACACTGGCAAGTACGGTTGCGGTCAGTCAGTCGCAGGTAGAGGCCGGAAAGGATCTTTTGCGACAAAAGAAAATCTCCGAGGCAATCGTGGTATTGCGCCAGGCCACACAACTATACCCGCGGAGCGTCGATGCATGGGTGTATTTTGGAAAGGCCCAGCTGCTCGCATCAATGCCGGATTCCGCGGAAGCCTCAGCGAAGAAAGCACAATCCCTCGATGATGAGAACCCGGAAGCGTATGTAGTACTCTCGCAAGCGCAACTCGCCAAGAAAAACCCCAAAGATGCCTATGCGTCGGCGAAATCAGGCTTGAAAGAAAGAAAAGATTACGCGCCGTTGCTCAATCAGTTGGGCTTTGCGATGCTTGCACTGGATTCAGCGGATGCCGCAATCATCGTGTTCACCAGGTCAAAAGAATTGCAGGCCAATAATCCCATGGCCTATGACGGACTGGGCGATGCCTATACGAAAATGGGCGTCACTGCATTTGCGATTGAGCAATACGAGAAATCCATGCAGATCGATTCTCTGCAATCGCAAGTGATGTACAAACTCGCAAAGACGTATTTGAAGGAACGACAGTACAACAAAGCTGTGGACACTTTCAGAAAGGTCCTGCAACTTGAGCCAAACAATCCGACAGTCAGGCTGGAACTTGCGCGCATATACTATCTTGCAAAGCGTTACGCAAACGCCGCTGAACTTCTGAAAGAATATGTGGCGAAGAACAACCCCTCCCAGGAAGTGCTTATGATGTACTTCGAGTCGCTGTACAACAGTCGACAGTATAAGGAGACAATCAAGACGGGGGAGCAGGTGCTGAAGAAGGATCCTCAATCGAAGAAAGCGCTCAGGTTTATCGCCCATTCCTACATCGAAGAAAAAGAGTATGCAAAAGCCGTTGATTCCTACAAGAAACTTCAGGCGTCCGACACGCTCAACGTGGATGACTTCAAGCGGCTAGGGAAGGCTTATGGCGAGTTAAAGCAGAACGAGTTGGCCATCCAGGCGCTGGTCGCAGCACTCAAAGTAGATTCAACAAATGCAAACATGTACGGTGAAGTTGGTGCGAAACTCATGAGCATGCAGAAATTCGACAGCGCGGCAATCATGTTTGAAAAACGATATACCCTGGACACGGCTGCCGTGAGTGCATACGTCAACTACGGAATGTGCATGATGGCGCTCGAGAAGTTCGACAACGCGACGTCTTCCCTGAGGAAGGCTATACAACTGTATCCCGAGTACGGACAGGCTTATTTTTACCTTGCGCAAAGCCTCATGCAGCTGAAGGAATACAAAGAGGCGCAGAAAGCATATAACGACTTCCTCGAGGAGACAAAGGACGAGGAATCCAAATTCAGGCCGGAAGCATACAAGTTTGTCGGACTGATCTACCTTATCGACAAGAAGTATGACGAGGCAGAAAAGAACCTTAAGAAATCGATCGACCTGAACGATAAAGATGTGAACGCTCTTCTCTGGTATGCGCAAACGCTTCACAGCGCCGGAAAGAAGGAAGAGGCCTGCAAATGGTATCAACGAGTGCTGAAGTCAGACAAGGAGAACAAGGATGCCAAAAAAGGCATGGACATGATTCCATGCCAGTAACCTTTTGCGCAAAGAGCCAGTCACCACCAACAAGCGAGGCCATGTTATGAAATCAATCAGATTCACATTTGTTGCCCTCTTCGTTCTTCTGTTTGCCGGCTGTGAAAAGAAAATCAACGTACCTGCCGTCACGGAATGGGCCGATTTTCAGGACCAGTTCTTCCGGGTAACGTTCTCCTATCCGAAGGGTCGGCATGTGGTCGTTGAACCGAACAAAGTCATAGTGTACTCGTCTCAAGAAACCATGGGGAAGTTTTTTGACCCGACCTCGGATGCACAACCGGGGGCCCAGATTATCGTCACGAGTGAGCGCGATTCGCTCCACGACCTGACACGATTTGTGAATTCGTTTGAGAGTGACAAAAAGGCGGAAGGTTTTGAAATCAAATCGAAACAGAATACCACGATTGACAGCGCGATGGCCACGGAGTTTCAGTATGCCGGGAGGTTCGACGAGAAAACGATGTTAACAGCGATCCGTGCGATTACGTGGAAAGATTCCATGATCTATTACGTCCACTATGGCGCCTACAACGACTACTTTGAGCCTTATAAACATGTTTATGAAAAGGCCATCGCGACCTTGAGGCTTCCGAAACCGATTGTTCGCCGAAAAGATGTTGACCCTTCCGTTCCCACAGAAGTCTTTGTGAAGTACACGGACAATGTTGTGGAATTTATGTATCCCGACAACTACACGCCGGTAACGGAAAAACCCGGCAAAGAGGTCGTGCACGCACTCCGTCTTAAGGCTCCCTATCGTCAGGATTGTTTCATAACGCTTGATGTCCGGCCTGCAAAAGGTTTGACTCTCGAAAAGGTCGTTGAGCAAAACACCAAGGAAAAGAAGGTCGCCAAGCAAACGGCCACGATTGACGGAAATGCCGCCGTCTATATTAATGAAACGCCCGTAAAGAGTGTCAACCGCAGGACGTACTTCATCGTGAAAGCGGACAAATTCTACAGAATCATTGTCACTTACTATTCTCCGATGACGAAGGACTTCCTACCCGCCTTTGAAAAAACAGTTGCTTCACTCCGCTTAAAATAATATACTTTCGACCGCACGGAGGCCGAGGTGAAACTCACCTCGGCTTCATCGTTTAAATCCTGATGACCTCTCCAACCCAGACTGTCCCCGTCGTTGCGCCCGCACCGCATGCGGTTGTTGAGTATGCGACAAGTCGTCCAAGAGTACTCGGCTGGGTTCGTTCCGCGGCTATTCTCGACGGCGATTGGGGGACAAGTATAGCGTATGTCCTCGGAATCGGGTTTGCACTTGCCGGCAACAGCAGTTTCTACCACCTCATGGCTATGCTTGCGTTTACTGCGATGGTCGCGGCCAATTACATTACTATTTGTCGCCTCTATCCAAATGGCGGCGGCGTATACAGCTCTGTCCGTCATCGATCGCGCACCGTTGCCGTCATCGGGTCTTTGCTTCTGGGGGCAAACTATGTCATAACGATTTCCCTTTCTGTTTTGAACGCATGCCAATACCTCGCGCTGGAGTTTCCCGTAGCCTGGGCGATCGCCATCATTCTCATGGTTGCTGTACTAAACTGGTATGGACCAAAGAAAGCCGGTGGAGTGGCAATCGCCATTTCGGCAGTTACTCTGGCGACACTTATGATTCTAGCAGCCACCTCAGCACCCACTGCCATACCGTTCGTCAGCATTAAGCCTGCGCAAGGTTCCTTTGTTGAGAACTGGTCGATCTTTGTAGGCATTATTTTGAGTATCTCGGGGATAGAGGCAATATCGAACATGACAGGGCTCATGAAGGATCCAGTCCGCGATTCCAGAAGAGCTATACTTTCCGTGCTGGCCAAGGTTG
>CAYNRS010000160.1:0-5209 GCA_964399565.1 uncultured Ignavibacteriaceae bacterium | reverse complement strand
CGGTAGAAATACACGCCGCTTGACATGTTTCCAGCATTCCACCGCACGCTGTACCTTCCCGCCGTCTTTTCTTCATTGGCAAGTATTGCGACTTCGCGGCCAAGGAGATCAAACACTTTCAGAGTAACGAGGCTGCTCGTTGGTAATTCATAGTTGATGGTTGTGCTCGGATTAAACGGGTTAGGATAGTTTTGCAGCAGCGAAAAAGCCGTCGGTGCCGAAGACGTTGATTGCTCGCCCACCGACGTGACCAGTTGCGAAAGACTGCGCGTCGATATTTTCCCCCAGCTCCCTGCGATCAAGCTCGAATCCGACGCAAAGAGGGCGAACAATGTATCTTGCCCCGTGCTGCCGATTGATGTCCAGCTGGCCCCGTTGTCCAGCGAACGATATATATCCGCATCCGGCGTAGCCGCGAAAACGCATGGTGCAGCCGAGGCTTGTTCAGTCATTGCAAATGCAATGATGGAGGTTTCTGGTAGTCCATTCGTCATCTTGGTCCAGGTCGTCCCGCTGTTCGTCGAGCGAAACGCTCCTTCGCCCGTCCCAGCATACAAATTCGTACCACCCGCACCGTCAGGATAAGCGAGAAGCGTCAGGACGAATGTGCTTGTCAATCCGGTGTTCACAGGAGTCCAACTTGAGCCTTGGTTTGTTGATCGGGCAACACCATAGGAAAACATTCCTGCAAAAAGGTATGTGCCTCCCGCGCCGTTCGGAGCTACAGCAAGCGTCGAAGACGACGTGAGAAAGCCTGGTAAAACCGAATGGGACCATGTCGTGCCACCCTTGGACGAACGATAAAAATCGCTCCCCGAACCTGCAAAAAGGTAAGTCCCGTCGAAGGCGAACGAGCTGACGTATAATGAAGTGTCCAGTTTCCAATTGGCCCCACCATCGGTTGACCGGTAGATACCATTCGCTCCAACAAAAATAGTTGAGTCGGCTGAGAGGACACAAGAGACCTGCTCAACAGTTGGTGCAATCATGACCTCGTTCCAACTGGCGCCGCCGTCGATTGATTTAAACAGGCCGTTCATCCCTGCGGCGTAGACGACCGTACCGGCGGCGTTAGACGACTTCGCCGATGCGAATCCATACACGATAAACCCAATCTGATTGTTGGAGACAACCCATTGAGAATGAAGCAAATGCAACGGGAAAGAAATCGCGAAGACAAAAAGGAGAAACTGACTGCGAATCAAGGTGTTCATAATGCCTCCTTACTTAAGCAATAAAAGTTTCCTAGTTTGCGAGAAACTGCCTGCGTCAAGCCTGTAGAAATATACCCCGCTCGGCAACATCGCAGCATTCCATTGCACGCTGTATCTTCCTGCCGACTTTTCTTCATTGACAAGTACCGCCACTTCGCGGCCAAGGAGATCAAATACCTTCAGCGTGACAAAGCCCTTCGTTGGTAGCTCGTAATTCATGGTTGTGCTTGGATTGAACGGGTTCGGGTAGTTTTGCATCAATGTAAATGCAGTTGGAATTTCTTTTTCTTCCTGAACAGCCACAGTAGTCCCGGGAAAGAAAAACTCTAAAGACTCATCCAGATGAGCACGCCAACTTCCCCAACTATGCCCTTCATGCCATTCTTTCCATTTAAGATCATATCCCATGGTGATGAGACCATCCCGAAGTATTCTGCCCGACAACCCAATCACTTCATACGTTCCCCAATCCGCGTAAAATTTTATCGATTTCTTTGTTCCACTAATAATCTGCTGAAGCACTGCCTGATTGTTTGTAGCATATGCACCTGAGAATGATCCACAAAGACCAAAAGCATCAGAATGATTATAACAGATGTTTGCCGAGATAAGCCCGCCGAAGGAAACACCCACGGTTGCTCGGTATGCTGGATCGCGGCGAGTGCGATACCTGTTGTCAATGTACGGCATCAGCTCAGACACAATGAACTGTGCATATTGACCCGTGAGATTAAAGGCGTATTCATCATCACGTTGCACCGGAGGCACGAAAACTGCAATAACCGGTTTGATTCGATTGTGATGAATGAGATAGTCAAGCGTGTTGTTCGCTTGAGCCTTCGTGATATATCCAAGACCGTCGTGAAACAGGACGACGGGGAAACTATCGCTAACTGCGGGATTGTAACCCGGAGGAGTGTACACACGAATTGTACGCGAGTTGCCAAGTACTGTGCTGGTGTAGGTCGTGTCGAACAAACTGCCGTGTGGGATATTTGTATCAAATTTTATCTCCGGTGCGTCAACGTACAGCGGCATTGCCAATTCTGAAGCACCAGGATCCCATGCGGCAATCCGAGGATTACGTGAATCCGCGACCCCAGTTGATCCATTGATGAAGAACTTGTAGTCAAGCCGAGCATCCCTCTCGAATGCGAACGCCTTGAACCACAGGTCGGTGGACGAGAGTTTTGTCATCAATTCCCCATACTCAAGCGAGCGGTTGAAATCTCCCCATAGATTCACGCTTCCAGCCGTATCTCGGTACACGAAGTGCGCAATCGTGTCTTCAATAAAAGGCATTACTGGATTGGCGGTGAGAAAACTGTCAACGATTGCACTTCTGGTTGCCTCGGTTGCAGCAACAACTCTTTCGTAAAATGTTTGGAATTTTTTTCCCATAAATGGAAGAGGTGTAGGAGGCAGATCACGGGCAACTCCGCTCGCGTGCTCGTATGCACCCATATCCGGTTTGCTTCCCGCAGGTTTCGGTCGCGATGAACCGAAGTAGTCATTGACTGGGGTGCGATACCATACGCCGTCGAACTGCACCGAATCCGCACCTCGAGCGATAGCGTAGCTGCTGTCGGTGAGATGGTACAGCGAATCGTTCGGTGTGAAAAACGGAATCGCATCAATATTATTATTTGTCCCCGCGTAACCACCTTGCACCAAATTGTAAGTTGCGATCACGTTACCGGCAATCGCGCCAAGAACATTATTCCAAACAATATTGTTGAACGCGAACGCCGATGATGATGAAACCGTAAAAATTCCGTACCGCGAATTGCCCACGACCGTATTGTTGATGAGAACAGCACTTGAAGAATTGTTTGTGATGATGCCGCTTCCGATGTTATTAGTAACGATATTATTGGTCACGCGGCTTTTGGTAGGGTTATTCCAAAAATAAATTCCACCGAATGCTCCTCCACGATTTCTGGAAACGTAGTTGCCGTCAATGATCGCTGTGCACGAACCCTCTCCGCCTAATCCGCCGATGACGTCATCAGAGATGTTATCCACAACCGTGTTGTTGAGCACGTAGCCCACCATGCCGGATCCCTGAATCCAGACGCCGCCAATATTGATTGAAGCCCGGTTTCCCTGCACAACGTTTCTCTGAACTGTTACGGTATCGAAACCAGCGCCCGCTGGATTATTGATGATGGCAACGGCCGAGATCCCACCAACATACTGAGCAGAGTTCGCGATAACTTCGTTGTGTGCGATCCTCCCCGTGGTGTAAAAGAGCGCGACGCCTGCTCCTTGTGAAACGGCGCTAGTTGGAAGAGCGTTGTTTGAGATAAGATTGTTTTCGATAACGACAAACGAATTGTCGGTCGGCCATTCCCAAGGGACGCACGAAATACCAGCTCCTACCGAGAGGTAAGAAGTGCTCACTGCGTTGTTGACGATTCTGTTATGCACGATCTTTGCACCCGCGGAGTAAAGGTCGATGCCTCCTCCGGACACAGACGTGCTGCCGAAAGCGACGTGTTTGTTTCCCTTTCCGTTGGTGATGGTAAAGCCGATAATGGCGGAGGTTGAATCTGCCCCGAGTGAAAACGTTACAACTGCGCCAGAGTCTGGATTTGCGGGGGCGCCCCCATCAATGACCGTTCTGGAAATATGAGAGGTGTCGTTGTCTCTGATAAACTCGCTGGCGACCATGATCTTTTTCGTAATCCTGATATTCTCCACGTATGTTCCTTCAGCTACCAGCACCGTATCGCCGTTGACCGCGGCATTAATTGCCGATTGAATTTTAGCTGAATCTTGGGGCACGCGGATGGTCTTTGGCTGGCCCGATGTTGCCGAAATAATCCACAGCAGTAGCAACGGCACCCGCAAGGATCGAATAAACGTGAATTTCAAGCCGGTTATGCGAATATGCTCCTTGTGGTTGCAGGCAAAAGCTGGGGCAAAGAGGTCGGAAATCGACGGCACGCAACAAACGATTTTCATACAGCCTCCCGGGTAGTTGTTATGTGTGGACGCACGTATTGCTCATTGCTCCACCATAATACAACATAGCTCCAGGCTTGCGCTAACAGCGGGGTAACAATCTTTGACAATCTTGTAACAATGGGCGAGGCGCATTCCTAGCAAGGCGAGCTGTCAAAATCAACCACCTTGTGTTGTCATTTTGCCAATAGATCGGGGCTAGTTGTGACAGTCAATATGGATGGAAATGCAAGGAAAGGACGCAGAGAAGAGAACCGTCGCCACCATTACGTCGTGACTGATTATGCAATTTTAAACCGCAACTTTAAAACTGCATAGGTTCGACGCTTGATTATTTCAGGCGATTTCAGTATATATAAAATAGTATATACACAGGAGAACACATGGAAACGGTCAAAATCATTAAGAACGGCGGAAGCCAGGCGGTGAGAATCCCTGCGCGTTATCGCTTACGCGGTAAGGTCGCTTTGATCAAAAAGGTTGAAGGCGGTGTGATGCTGCTTGAGAAGAACGACATCTGGGACGAATTCCAGAAAGGGCTGGACATGTTCAGCGAAGATTTCCTCGCGAACGGGCGTGAACTCACAAGCAAGCCGTGAAATACCTGCTCGACACCAACACCTGCATTTACATCATCAACAAAAAACCGCGCAAAGTTCTGAATCGCCTCCGGGCTTCACAGCCGGGAAGTGTGGCAATTTCGATGATTGGGATTGCCGAGATCTACTACGGCGCTTATCAGGGCGACGAAGCCTATCGGACAAAGAACTTGCAGGCCGTTCAACTCTTTCTCACTCCATTTGCCGCGCTTCCGTTTGAACAGAGCGACGCCGAGCAATTCGGCAAGTTCAAGGCATTGCTTCGTCAGCACGGAACGATGTTACCGGACCTCGACATTGCAATTGCCGCTCAAGCCTCGACTCGAAAACTCATTCTCGTTACCAACGACACCCGACACTTCAAGCAAGTCCCCGGCCTCAAGATTGTCAATTGGTCGGACTAGAGTTCTCACCGGCCTTCAGCGCGGC
>CAYNRS010000159.1:0-5227 GCA_964399565.1 uncultured Ignavibacteriaceae bacterium | reverse complement strand
AAAACCGCCTCTTCATAGGCACGTTCGGAGACGGGGTATTTGTTTCCACAAACAACGGCTCTACATGGACAACGTTCAATGTGGGCCTATCAAATACTAACATCAATACGCTTGCAATTATTGACACCAATCTCTTTGTCGCAACATACAACGGAGGCATATTTCGCTCCTCGGTTAATCAAAACAAATGGATAACTGTTAACTCGGGGTTAAACCTTGGTATAGCAGACATGGACGTGATCGCACTATTAGTAGTAGGAGGTATTCTTTTTGCAGGGACTGAAGGGGGTCACGTTTTTCTAAGCACCAACAGCGGTGACAGTTGGACATCAATAAGCACGGGACTCACCGGCGCAGCAATTCGCTCTCTTCAAATTTATCAAAGCTTTCTTTTTGCTGGTGCGGATACAAAGGTTTGGCGACGACCACTTTCAGAAATCACCGTCGTCGCAGTCGAACTCTCTAACGGATCTCCAACACGCCCCTCGCTTAGCCAGAATTATCCAAATCCCTTTAATGCAAGAACAACAATTTCGTTCTCGATTCAGAAGCCAACGTATACCACCCTCAAGATATTTGATGTTCACGGTAAGCGCGTCCAAACACTTGTGGAAAGCAATCTCTATGCGGGCACATACAAAGTAAACTGGGACGCATCAAATACGCCAAGTGGTGTGTACTTGTGCCAATTACAAGCTGGTGATTACTCGGAGACAAAGAAGCTCATCCTATTGAAATAAGCTATGTTGCGTTGCTGCGTCAAGCTTCGGCGGCGGAGTTGGCAAAGTTGAAGGAAGCTGTAATGGTTTGAGGTGGTTGCTGTCTATCCTGAGGTTAGGCGGGTTGGTTTTCTATATGCAACCATTTCCAAAATATCTTTTTAGCCTGTTGTGGATTTCTTTTTGCGTTGGGCAATCAAAGATTACAGTTGCAACCGACAAGAAGGTCTACAATGTTTCCGACACGATATACATCTCAGTTTGGGCACACAACTCGAAATCGGTTGCCGATACTTTGAGGTTTTCTTCATCATGCCAACCAAGCTATTACTTTGGTTCTTTCGATTTTATGACCGGCTTGGGTTGTGCTGCCGTGCTTACGCAGAGAGTTGTACCGCCATACGATTCCGTCTCCTGGACGTTGACATATCCGAGAAGATTTTTGTCGTCAAACGACCCATTCCCAACGCCAGGAACACATTCCGTTGTTGGGATTGTCCTTGAACACGGCAACTCCGATACTGTATTTGTTACGGTAACACCTTCAACTTCGGTTGATGCGCATTGGCGTTTACCGATGAGCGCCGAATTGGGCATGAATTTCCCAAATCCGTTCAATGCCACTACTGTTATTCCATTTTCCTTGAGTTCGTCAGCAGACGTCGTTCTCAACATATACGATCTAATTGGGCGAAGGATAGATACTCTCTTGGAAACGGCACTCCTTCCAGGAACTTATCGAGTTCCTTGGTACGCAAGAAACTTACCCTCGGGAGTTTACTTCTGTCGACTTCGAATAAATAACACGTTGCATTCACGATCAATGATTCTTTCGAAATAACCAAATCGCCTAACCAGTCGCTCAAGCTTCGGCGGAATTGGAAAAGAATGGGCTTGAAGAAGTGATGCAAGAAAGAGCTTTCCAAGACTTTTATCCAGAGCAACTCAGTCACTGCTACGGCTGTGGCCGCCTGAACCAGCAAGGCCTGCAGATCAAAAGCTACTGGGATGGCGAGGAATCCGTGTGCAGGTTTACACCCAAGCCACACCACATTGCGATTCCGGGCTATGTCTATGGCGGCTTGATCGCCTCACTCATCGATTGCCATGGCACAGGGACAGCAGCCGCGGCGGCGTATCGGGCTGAGAATCGCTCAATGGAAACCGAGCCTCCACTACGATTTCTTACCGCTTCTCTCAAAGTGGAATACCTCAAACCCACTCCGCTTGGCGTTCTGCTTGAAGTCAGAGGGAATGTCAAGGAAGTGAAGGGGAGAAAAGTTGTGGTCGAAGCGACCGTCATTGCAAAAGGAATCCTCTGCGCCCGCGGTGAGGTTGTCGCCGTCCAGGTGCCCGAGGAACTCATGCCGAAGTAACTTAACCTAAAGGTATAAAAAATGACCCCACCTCACCTCCCCTTTGAGGGGAGGAAGGATGGGGTCTGAAATTTTTGTTCGGCCTTTCTCTCTACTCGCATTGCACAGCGCATTGTCATTCGCTATCTTTAGCAAGAATCTTACCAGAGAATCAACCACTACAGGAGGTTTTCATGGAAACCCGGATCGAGAAGGACTCTCTCGGAGAGCGTCGTATCCCCAAAGATGCCTATTACGGCGTTCAGACAGACCGTGCAATCGAGAATTTTCCCATCAGCGGATTGAAGCCAAAGCCGTCGTACGTTGAGGCGACGATCCATATCAAGCGCGCAGCGGCGACCGTCAACAGAGAGCTTAGTTTACTCGACCGGAAAAAGGCCGATGCCATCGTGAAAGCCGCGGATGAAATCCTGGCCGGAAAAATGCGGGAATGGTTTGTCGTGGATGTCTACCAGGCCGGGGCGGGAACCTCTCACAATATGAATTGCAATGAAGTGTTGGCAAATCGTGCGATCGAGATTCTCGGCGGGCAAAAGGGCGACTACAAACTCGTCAGCCCGAACGACGACGTGAACATGGCGCAATCGACGAACGACGTTTGTCCCACGGCTATTCGGATAGCCGCCCTCATGGAAGTGCGGAAGTTGTTGCCATCACTCGAAAACCTCGAAAAAGAACTCAGGAAGAAGGGCAAAGAGTTTGACCACATTGTGAAATCCGGACGCACCCACCTGATGGACGCTGTTCCCGTGCGGCTTGGCCAGGAATTCACCGCGTACGCAGTCAATGTCCGGAAACACTGGAACGCCATCGAACAAGCCGCGGAATCATGCAAGGAGCTTGGAATTGGCGGCACAGCAACGGGAACGGGACTGAACGCGCATCCGAAGTTCAGAAAAGTGATGGCGGAACAGCTCACGAAACAGACCAGGATCAATTTTAAAATGGCAGAGGACTATTTTGAGGCAATGCAAAGCCTGAGGCCGATGGTTGAGGTTTCAAACGCCGTCCGGAATTTTGCTCAGGATTTGTCGAGGATCTCGAACGATATACGGCTCCTGGGCTCAGGGCCTAAAACAGGTCTGGCGGAGATTAACCTCCCCGCAGTCCAGCCCGGCTCTTCCATCATGCCTGGAAAAGTGAATCCATCCATAGCAGAGATGGTCAACATGGTGTGCTTTCAGGTGATAGGATGCGACACAACGGTTCTGATGTCCGCGCACGCAGGGCAACTTGAGCTGAATGTCATGATGCCTGTCGTGGCGTTTAATCTTCTGCACGAAATTGAGATCCTGAAAAATGCCGTGGATGTTTTCGTAAAGTTTTGCATCAGCGGAATTACAGCAAACGCACAACGTTGCCAGTTTTATGCCGAGAACAGCACGAGTGTGGTTACGGTTCTCAACCCGCACATCGGCTATCTGGCAGGCGCTGAAATCGCAAAAGAGTATTTGAAATCAGGAAAGCCTATCCGGCAGCTGGTTCTGGAAAAGAAGTTGCTCTCGCAGGAGCAATTGAACAAGGTTTTCGATTTGAAGAAAATGACAGAACCGGGAATTCACAAATGACGTCTGTTATTCCCGAAGCTCACTTACTTTGACAAATGTGAATCCCTTTCTCTTCAGTTGAGGAATAATCTCACTCAAGGCCTCAGCTGTGTGTTTCCCTCGCTTGTTGATGTGCATGACGATGATTGAACCGTTCCGCACGTTTTTCGTCATGTAGCGGGTCAGCCGTTTGGCCGAGATCGTTGTGTCCGGGTCGCCCGAAGCAATGTCGAATTCCACAGGCTTCAAGCCAAAATCGGCGACGACTTTTATCACGCGTTCATCGTATTCTCCGTAAGGAGGCCGAAACAGTGTCGGCTTCCTGCCGGTGAGTTTTCGGAGGAGTTCCTGAGTTTTCCTCAATTCCCGCTTCATCAAACTGTCGCTCAATTCCTTCATGTGCGGATGCGAGTAACTGTGGTTGCCGATTTCAAACTGGTCGAGAGAAGCCAGGTATTTCGTTTCCGCGGGGTGATTTTTGATCCATTGACCGCTGAGAAACAACGTCGCAGGTGTTCCTGTTTCCACGAGAATTCGGGTGATTGCGGAATCATAACCGCCCGCCTTTGGAGCTGGACAGGCGTCAAACGTCAACGCGATCCTGTTTTCATCACGCGACCCGTTGGTAAGAACATCGTTGCGGGCAGGAGCGGCATGTCGGGGAGAAGTGGCCTGCTGAAAAAAGGTGACGGATTGCATGCCCGATTCGACCTTAAAACTCAACTGATGAAGCTGCAAGAAGAGAGGTATCGCCCAAAGAGAATTTCCAAACATACGCCTCCGAAAACAAAAAAAGCCTCTCGTGGAGGGGCTTCTGAACGTGCCGATAATTAAAGGGTTAGTGGAAGGAATGTCCTCCGCGAACGTGTCCGGCGTTGACGCTCTGTACGAATCGAAGTCGATTCTGATTCTGTTGTTTCATTCGTGATTGTTTTCCTGTAAAGGCGAATTTCTTCGCTACCAGGCCTTTCTTCTTGAGGTCTTCTTTCTGAGTAACGCTATTCGTCTTCATAAGTCCTCCAAAGTGGTGAGAAGATTCAACGGAACACCGAGAGTACTTATTTCCGCACGAATAGTACTGAGGCAAACGTGCATTGTCAAGTAGGATATCATCATTTTGAATTGATGACGTGCTCGTTTTTTCGTATATTTAGCATTGGCTTTGCCGACACATGCACGTTGTCGGCCAAATGCTGGCGTAGCTCAGCGGTAGAGCAGCGGTTTCGTAAACCGCAGGTCATCGGTTCAAATCCGATCGCCAGCTCAAGTTGTTGGACTGGAATTGTCTCGTGGGTTCCCCGCCCGACTGAACGAAGTATATGCCAATTATCAGTCGTTCGGGCGGGAAATCCCACCTTCAGCTCTATCCTCAAAAAGGCGGGAAGGTAAACCGCCCCGAAAAAAATAGGGGCAAGCAGGTCATCGGTTCCCCGCCCGACTGAACGAGGCATGCGCGTTGTATCAGTCGTTCGGGCGGGAAATCTGATCGCCAGCCTGAAAAGCGTCTCTTCTCGAAATTCTCTGATTTTCGTTGAAAAAAGGCCAAGATTTTCGTATCCTTTTTGCCGCTCTCGTATTTCAGCCA
>CAYNRS010000158.1:0-5246 GCA_964399565.1 uncultured Ignavibacteriaceae bacterium | reverse complement strand
CCGATTGAACACTTGTCATGAGCTGATCAACTCGTTCTTCAAGTTCGGCGTGAAACAAACGGCTGTGCTCTTCCAGCGTATACACATACTCATGGCGCAGTCTTCCGCAATGACCGTTCACTCGCTCATGAACCAGTCTCGCGAGACGCTTTGTCAATCGTCTACGCACAAACGCAGACGGAAGAAGTGCCGAAAAGAGTCTGAGAAAGTCGACCTCGAGGAACAATGCTTCTGCGTCCAGCTTGTAGTAGAAGGTGCCCTTCCACGACACTGGCTCCACTTCCAGTCCTCTCTGAAACGTAACAGTAAACAACTGAGACGATAGAGTCGATAGTCTCTGAATAAACCGATTCGTTCGGTCAACTCCGTCCGAGAGGATCGCCTGGTAGCTTGCAACGAGTTTGGGTTCGAACTTCTCACGCCATTCGGCAAAATCTTCGACGAGTTGAGCAGAGAAATTGCTCTCAAGTTGCCGGGAGAACTCTTCGGGGTCGAGCTTTTTGTGTTCTGCCGACCACAGTTGAAGTTTGGCTTTCAACTGTTTGACTTCGACCGCGAGAAAGTCTTCCAGTGCTTCATCAATAGTCTGTTCAAGGGAATGCAGACTTCCTTTCACGATGTAACCAAATTGTTCCCTTTCCTTCGCCAGAAGTCTCAGTTCATTGTGGAAATTCTTCAGCTTGGATTCAAGCTCGTCGAGAGGCGTCACGAGCGTTTTGAGCTCAAGCTCAGTTGCATAGCGCAGCTCCGAATACAGCATTTGAACTCGCTTTTCAGACCTCTTAAGGAGGATCGAGAGTTTTTCGTGTTCGAGAAAAGTCTGAAGTTGTCGCTCAACGTCGCTGATTCCACTTTGGTTGAGAGCCTGGTTGTCTCCGAGTGTTCTCGCTTCGAGCGCTTTTCGAGCTGAAATGGGGATAATCATGCCGTTGCCGTCGGAAATACCGTCAGTGAGAATCTCCTGAGAATACCGAATAGCCTCATCCAATTCGGCAGTGGTGAGCAGGTCCTTCTTGTTGAAGAGAAAATAGATTTTGTCGACCTGTTTAGCTACGACGCTGAGAAACTCAAACTCTGAATGCGTGATGGGCGGGTCCGCGGAAAGCACGATAATAGCAGCATCGACATTCGGGATGAATTCACGAGCCGTCTCCGTATTGTGCAAGAACAACGATCCAACGCCGGGCGTATCCACGAGAACAATGCCGCCTTGTAAAAACGCAGAAGGATATCCGATCTCCACGTATCTAACTCCTTTTTCGTTCTTTGGATTGCCTTTCTCCGTAACATACTCTTGGAGTTTCGACTGCTCAATTTCCATCCTCCGATTTCGTTCGAAGATCACCTCAATTTGTTGTTTCTCGTTGAAATGGATGAGGGTGATGACTGAGGTGACAGGAATGACACCAATGGGAAGCAACTCCGTGCCGAGGAGTGCATTGATGAACGTGGTTTTGCCCCGTTTGAATTGTCCGAGGACGACGAGGTGGAATCGTCGTTGCCGGAGTTTATGAATCTCGTCGTCGATGCGTCTTGACAGATGGTCGAGGCTTGATGATCCTGTGAGTTGCCGGACTTTTGAGAGAAGATAGATCTGTGTTTCAAATCCCGTCGTATTCATCCCCCGATTTCAACTTCAGCCATTGGCGTTTTTGTTTATCGATAATGTCGTAGGTATAGAGAGCCCTAACATCAATCGAGGAGCTTAGAGCTGGACACGACTTATGACTCTGCTGAACGTTCTTTTTTGGCGACTGCAACAACGATTTGATGTGTGAGTCCAAATCCTGTTCACGAACGAAGATTGCATTACAGTGGCGGCAGCGGAATTGCTTTCCACTGAGTTGCTCAATGGCATATGGAATGCCCTTTCGCTTGCGAAACCTCGCCTTGATTTTCGGCACCATCGTCATGTCACTTGCCGTGGGTATATTTAATAATCTTTGCCTTTTCAATCGTCACCATAGCTCCGCAACCAGTGGATTCTATCATTTCGTCCACGGCGGGGAGGAGGGCCTTGATGCGATCCTCGGTATCGACGATTTCAACTACGATGGGCAGGTCCTCCGATAGCCTTAGAATTTTCGCCGTATGAATGACGCGACTGCCGGCGCCGAATCCCTGGACGCCGCGGAGTACGGTCGCACCGGCCATTCCCATCTCACGTGCTTTGAGAACTATCGCCTCAAAGAGTGGTTTTCGCTGATACTGGTCCACTTCGCCGAGAAATATTCTCAAAAGTTTGCCATCGCCAGAAAGTTTCATGTCCGAGTCCTTTCAATCAAAAGAGTTTTGCGAACAGTGATCCGGCATAAGTCGCTGTCAGGCATCCAAAAACCGTTGCTAAGACATTGATTCCTGCTGACATCGACTGACCATCCCTCAAGAGGGCAACCGTCTCATAGCTGAACGAGGAAAAGGTCGTGAAACCGCCGAGAATGCCTATCGTAAGAAAGACTCTTAGGGCTGGCTGTACCAAAAACCTCTCCTCCATCAAGGAAAGGAGAACGCCAATGAGAAAACATCCCAAGATGTTCACAGCGAGATTTCCGTAAGGGAAATCGGAGGGCAACACTTTATATACCGCTCCTGACAGCCAATACCTTGCTCCTGCCCCCAATCCGCCTCCGAGGAAAACAAGGAGATAATTTTTCACGCGAACCCCCTCTCCATTAAAGAAAAAACTCCTAACACCGATGCAGCATCCAGTGTAGGAGTCATTAATCCCGCTCAAGCGAGATGGTTTTGGCGAACTCCATCGCCGTTACTAATGTAGGCAATTCAAGGAAAAAACTCAATCATGGTAGCCGAACATCGATTTTAATTTTAGCCATCCGCGAGTTTCATACCAATCGTACGTTGACCTCAATCCTGCCTTGATTTCAATGTTTGTCGAAAAGCCCACTTCCTTTCGAAGCCTTGCCCCGCTGCACACCCAATGACGTTGTATCAGGTCGCGAGCTTTGTCGATGCTCAACACGGCTGGGCGAGGCCCCGCTCGTGAAACTAACTCGACTCCTGCCGCGAGACCGTACAGAATGGAGTCAGGAATGGGCAAGGCGACGACCGAGTGGCCAACAATAGATGACAGCTCATCATAAAGCTCGGAATACGTGTAAGGGCGATCATCCGCGGCAAAGTAGATTTTGCCGCCAGTTTTATCCGATATCGTCGCGGAAACAAGGGCCCGAGCCAGGTCGGTCACGTGAATGAGGCTCAGCGTTTTGTCTTTGGGCCCCAAAACCGGCCGAAATCCCCACTTTGCGGTTCGAAACAGCTCGAGAATATCCCTGTCTCGAGGACCATAAACGGCAGGAGGGCGGATAATTGTCATTGGAACCTGGTTTGCAAACGACAATGCAGTTTCCTCCGCTTGGAGTTTCGACCTTCCGTATTCCGTAATGGGCCTGCAGGGAGCCGATTCATCCAAAGGAGTGCCGTCATTGCTTGGTCCGACGGCTGCCAGACTGCTTACAAGGCAAAACTTTTTCAGCGTACGCTGTTTGGCAGCCGCTTCGAGGAGGGTTCGCGTCGCATGAACATTCCCTTCAAAGAATTCCTTACTGCGTTTTGCTTTAGTAACACCGGCAATGTGAAAGAGAAAATCGATTCCTCCAACGATCTCCTGGAGCGAGATGGCATCATGCAGATGAGCGTATACATTTTCGGTAGGGAGTCCTTCAAGCCATCCGAGGTTTCGTCTTTCAGGGCGAACGACACAACGAACTCTGAAACCAAGTTGAAGAAGGTGCTCGACGGTATGACTCCCGACAAATCCGGTTCCGCCAGTCACAAGCGCTGTTGCTATGACAACACCTTAGGAATTGTTTCGAGTTTCGTTGACTTTCGTGGCTTATTAAAGTATATTCAAAAAAGTTTTTGCAAGCAAAACCACACAGCTTCCTTTTTTTCACTCTGAGGAGTCTCCCAGTTGGATTTATTCGATAAATGTCGCGGATTCACTCGTGCGGACGAGGCAAAAGCAATGGGTTTGTATCCGTACTTCCACGCAATTTCGGAAAACGAGGGGCCCGTGGTCATGATCGAAGGCAAAAAAGTGATCATGGCGGGGTCCAACAACTATCTGGGATTGACGGCGCATCCGAAAGTGAAAGATGCAGCTGCGCGTGCCGTGCAGAAATACGGAACTGGTTGTTCTGGATCGCGCTATCTGACCGGAACGCTTGACCTCCACGTTGAACTCGAAACACGATTAGCAAAGTTCTTCGGGAAAGAAGATTGTCTTCTCTACAGCACGGGCTATCAGACGGCGCAGGGAATCATTCCCACGCTTGTCCAGCGTGGTGAATTCGTTGTGTCCGACAAAGATAACCACGCATGCATCGTTGCAGGAAACCTTATTGCGGCTGGTGGAGCCTCGTACATCGATGATGATCTGCAAGGAGTTGTGCGTTACAAGCACAACGATATGAAACATCTCGAAACGGTGATCTCTAAACTCCCGCCTCAATCTCCAAAGCTCATTGTTTCCGACGGCGTTTTCAGTACTTCCGGAGAGATTGTGGATTTGCCCAATATGGTTCGGGTTGCCAAGAAATACAATGCGAGGATTCTCGTAGATGATGCGCATGCCGTCGGAGTCATTGGAAAGGGCGGCAGGGGTACTGCTAGCCATTACGGCCTTGAGAAAGAAACAGACCTCACGATGGGGACATTCAGCAAGACTTTTGCTTCCCTCGGCGGATTTGTTGTAGGCGACCGGCCTGTCATCAATTACTTGAAACACCACGCCCCGTCGTTGATTTTCAGCGCAAGCCCGACTCCAGCGTCTGTTGCGGCGGCGCTTGCTGCATTAGAGATCCTCGAAAAGGAGCCTGAGCGGATTGACCGTTTGATGAAAAACGCACGCAAAATGAGGGAAGGATTCAGGGGAATGGGTTTTCGTGTGGGCGAGCACGATTCGGCAGTTGTTCCGGTTATCATTGGGGATACGGAGAAAGTTCTGATAATGTGGAAACACCTCTTCGAGTCCGGCGTTTTTGTGAATGCATTTATCAGGCCTGGCGTTCCGCCGGGCATGGAAATGCTCCGGACAAGTTATATGGCGACGCATGAAGATGAGCATCTGGACAAGATTCTCCATGTGTTCGGAGAGGTAGGCAAGAAGCTTGGGGTCATCAATTGAACATGATTCTTGACGTCAGGTTTCTTCTTGACGGAAGCCGCAGTGCCGATGGGCGCCGCGGCTTTTTTGCTTTTTTGAAAATTCTCCCATGGGTGATTTA
>CAYNRS010000157.1:0-5253 GCA_964399565.1 uncultured Ignavibacteriaceae bacterium | reverse complement strand
CTGATCGGCCTTCCTGAATCGTTCGCGCGGGTCTTCTATCTTGATTTGCCAGGCAAGGTTCAACATCGACACCAGGATGACAGCGATTATTGTTTTCATCAGATTTTCTCCCTGATTAACGGTACACCGTCACGGTGAACGAGGTAAGCCAGAACCTTTAACTTGATATAAGATTCGTGAAAAAAGAAGTACCCTTTCTGATCACCTTCCCACGCTGTGCGCCACGAATCTTTCACGAGAAACCAGTCCTGGCCGTCGAACGTTTTGTAGTCGACGATATGAAGGAGATGATCGTCGGTGGTGGAGCCGTTGTCAAAACGGAATTCTCTTGCCTCCTGAGAAATCAAGTTTGCGGGAATATCGAAATCGGGGATGACCGCGTATTTCTTATTGGCCACGTAGCTCGGCTCAGAAATATCCGCATCGATGGCGAGGGAAAAACCCTTCGAGACGGCGTCTTTCATTGACGTATAGAAAACCTCGAGCGGCACGTTGAAATACGTGGCATCATGTTTCCAGTTGTCGGGGACTTTCAGCTCTGCAAACGAGAAAAACGGCGCGTACTGAAAGGAGGTTACCATGACGTATTCGTTCCAGGGAAGCCGCACAACTTCGCTGAAGAAAGACCTGGGTGTGTATGTCGTGCCCTCGTAGATGAACCGATCCGGAGGCTTGCCAAGATGCTTGTCGAGGATCTTGCGGGTTTCTGCAAGTGCCGTTGCTTCTTCCCAGCGAGCATCTGCCTTCAGGCGCTTCATCAGCTGATCGACCTCGCGGTAAAGTGCGTTATGATTGTACGTTTCGGAATTCCCCCTCTCCTTCCCGCCGTACACGCTGGCCGGAATCGCTCCATATGATTTGAGAATATCCAGGACTCCTGTGAACAGGTCTCCGGGCGCTACTCGCGATGTGCCGCGTGTTGCCACAAACCGGCGCGCTTTTTCCAGAAACACATTGTACACCGGATACGTGAGCGAGAGCCTCACCGGCCTCATTTTCAATCGTTCCATTTCACTCTCGATAAACGACGAGGTGGAAAAACTCCAGCAAATAAGCGACGTGTCTTGATTCAACGGCGGCAGGTGAAAAACTGGTTGAAAATCATGTGCAGTTTTGGGGCGCGGCAGGGATTCTATATAAGCATGAAGCTTATCCTGAAGCGTTTGTGAGGTTCCCCTCGCCGTGAACACGGCCAAGACGGTCATCCAAAGAAATCTTTTCATACGCTTTTCCTCATGGAGAGTAATCCCTCCCACTGGCGGGAGTAAAAAAATACAAATCAATAATCTTTCGCGCAATATCGATCGGATTCCCCTCGTTTCGATTGGTAAGAATCACAACGGTGAACGAACGCTCCGGCAGTCGGATAATCGCAGTACGAAACCCGCGCGTCGAACCAGTATGATAAACCGTTGACATTCCTCTATAATCACTGACGTACCAGCCGAACCCGTAACCTGTTACAGAATCCACCCGAGCCGAGGGAGTAAAAGCCTGTTCACGCGAAGCGCGCGAAAGGAGTTTATCCGCGTTGAGCGCCTGATCCCACTTGAACATGTCGTCGAGAGAAGAATAGATTCCCCCGTCGCCAAGCACGGCGCTCGTCACACTTTGATCGGCTAAAACGAATCCCGAATCAGTCCGCGTATACCCGTAGGCCCGATTCGTTACAAAGGAAACTCCTTCCTGGCGCGCCACGGTGTAGTTCATGCCGAGTGGACCGAAGATCCGCTCCTGTAAAAAATCCGCAAACGTGCTGCAGGAAACACTTTCCACAAGAAGCGCCAGCAACGCGTAGCCGGAATTACTGTAGCGAAAATGTGAACCAGCAGGGAAGTACACACTGTCGGCGGGCCGCAGAAGTTGCAGTACATCTTTGTCAAAAACCTGGACTGTCTGCGAATCGGGGATCAACGCCTCGTAGTCAATGATTCCCGAGGTGTGGTTTAACACATGACGAATGGTGATTTCTTTGGCGGAGACAGGCAACTCCGGAAAGTATTTGCCGATGTTTTCGTCGAGGGAGAGCTTTTTCTCTTCGGCGAGCAAGAGTACCGCCGCGGCCGTGAACTGCTTGGTGACGGACGCCAGACGGAAATTCGTTGCGCTCGTCACAGGACGGAGTTCATCAAGGTCGGCAAACCCATACGTCTTCTTCTGAAGGACGGAATCATGGCGGACAACGAGAACTGCAGCGCCAGGGACAGTCCTTCGATGGTATTCGTCAAACATCGCATCGATGCGGTCTGAGAGCGTCAGGAGGGCTGAAGAACACGAAACGAAAACGATGGCAAGGGGAAAACACACGCAAAGTGATGAGAATCGAATCACCGGCGTTACAATCCTTCCTGAGCAATGATGTACGCAATGATGGCCATCGCCGCGGAACCCAGTGTAAGTTCACGCTCGTTCACTTTGTCGATCGTGTCGTTGTCCGAATGATGCAGGTCAAAGTAGCGGTGTGCATCCACGTTCAAGCCGATGCCCGGGATGCCTTTCCGCATAAGTGGCGAGATGTCTGCACCTCCGCCGCCATAAGTAAAACGATCCGCTCCAATAAGGCCGAGCACAGGCGCGTAGGGTGAGAGTTTTTTGAAGGCCGCAGAATCTCCGATGCCGAACCCTCGCGGCGTAAACCCGCCCGCATCTGACTCGATGGCAGCGATATGGGTTTCGCCGGGCCTCTCTATCGCTGCGTAGGAGATGCCCCCGCGCAGTCCGTTTTCCTCGTTCATGAACATGACCGCGCGGATGGTACGTTTCGGCTGCAATCCCAGTTTTCTTATCAGCCGTAACGCTTCCAGCGTGTGAACGCATCCCGTGCCATCATCGTGAGCGCCCTGGCCCTTGTCCCAGCTGTCAAGATGGCCGCCGATGACGACGATTTCTCCCGGCTTTTCGCTGCCGATGATTTCTCCAATGACGTTTGCGGACTCAACATCCGGTAGAGTTTCACAGGAAAGCCTCAGCCGGACTTTGAGGTTTTTTTCTTTTGCAAGCATCTCGCTCAGTCTTTCCGCGTCATGCGTACTGATAGCGGCGGCGGGGATTTTCGGGATTGTGTCGTTGTACCCCATGGCGCCGGTGTGAGGAGAATCGTCGATGCGTGTTGTCATCGACCTCACGATGGCAGCCACACCGCCCACTTTTGCAGCTTCAATGGCACCGCGACCACGTTGGTTCACAGCTCTACCGTATGCCTCAAACGTTGTGATGTATCCTCTGTCCATCGGACGATTGAAGAAGACGATTTTTCCCTTTGCCCTCTCACCAAGTATTGTTAATTGCTCAAAGGATTTCACCTCAATGACTTCGGCAGTGATTCCCTGTTTCGTCGTGCCAACGCTCCCGCCAAGAGCTGTAACCTTTAACGGCGCCGACTTCCGCTTTCCCGAGGCGAGGATAGTCGCCTCTTCACGCGTGCCGCGGACCCAATGAGGCACAAGGACGGGTTCCAGGCGCACATTCTCGAAGCCGAATTCCTCCATTTTCCTTTTTGCCCATACGACTGCTCTCGCAGCCTGCGAGGAACCGCTCAGCCGATGGCCAATAGCCGTCAGCTCAGCCAATGTTCCCATCGATGTGTTTGAAGTGAGGGCTTCGAAGACAATCTTCCTGGCAATCGAATCGTAGAGAGAAATCGGCGGCTGCGCCATAGCCGGCGAGAGCCACAGCAAGAGAACACAAAATCTTTTCATACAAACAACTTCCTTTGATAGTTACAGGTTATCTCAAAAATCCGCGGGAGTGACAAAGTATTTTTAAGATGGGTTCTAATCATAATGTTTCAGCCGTCGCCACATTTGGTCAAGTGGTACTTTCAGGTTTCGGCAGACAAAAATGCGCAAGTCATTCTCATAGGGCATGGCATATTCGCTGTGGACGACGCCGGCAATTTCCACTTTTTCAAATATCTGTTGCTTGTCTTCAAGGTCTCCGCCAAGAATGATGACTAACTCTCCTGTGTAATGTCCCGGACCCCAGAGCCAGTAATTATTATGTCGGCCGATTGCACTTGGCATATCATATTTCTTTCGGAAAAAATCCAGCGCGGCGGAGCGTCCGTAATTATCGCCGAAAATCGCGCATTTTTTTTGATCATCGGGAGAAAGCTTATGGTACACCTCGGCGACGGCTTTTGCTTTGTCTTCCCAGCCAAACATATCGGCGTAGAATTGCGGGAGCGCGGCAAGCTGTTTTCCTTCGGCGGTCCCGGGTTCTATTCCCACGGCCTTCGCGTATCGAATGTACATCTCAACGGGAAGAATTGGCAAAGCCGCCGGGATTAACAGGGCTCCTCCAAGAGCCAGCACTCCGGCGCAGGCAGGTCTGAGCCAACGCCGCGACCTTTCCTCGACAAAGTTCTGAAATGAAACGGCGCCTGCCGCGAAAAGCATTGGATAGGCCGGGGAAAGGTACTCAGGTTTGCTGTGAATATTCACGAGAAGGAGGAAGAGCGCGCCAAGGTATGAGTAGGAGAGGGGCCGAAATCTTCCGCTCTCAGATTTAAACAAGAAGATGATTCCTGCAAGCCACAAAGGAAGGTTCAGCGGATGGTGGTTCAAAACTTGGCCGACGAGAAAAGTCAACGGCGTTTGCGATTCGTACTTCCCAAGCGCCCGGCGAATGAATTCAAGATGCGCCAGGTCGTTCGCGACGTTCCAGATGATAAACGGGAGGAAAAGAACAAAGGCGATGCCCGCGGAAATCCAGGCCCACCGCGTTTTCAGCCATCGACGGTTCGATGTAAATACCAGGCCGCACGCAATGCCAAATCCGAGCCACATCACAGCCACCTTATTCAACAAGCCGAGTCCAAGAACACATCCGAGGATAATCCAGTATCGCGGATCTTCTGTTTTTAGCAGTCGAATGAGCACGTACGCTGCAAGCGGCCAAAAAACCGCGTCGAAGGCGTTCATGGAGTAAAACGTACCTACACCCCAGAAGATCGGGGCTGCAAGGACCGCAATACAGGCAAGGGCCTGTGCAAACTTTTTTCCACCCAGTTCACGCGTCATTGCACCAGCCAGGAAAACTGTCGCAGCGCCGGCGATGGCGGGCAGTAATCGAAGCGCAAAGAGAGAATCGCCGAGGAAAAGACGGTTTAAAGCAAGGATGAAGATCGAAAGAGGTGGATGATCGACATAGCCGGCCGCCAGGTGCTCACTGCACGCTACATAATAGAGCTCATCCCGGAAGTATCCATAACCGCCAAGCGCATTCGTGATCAAATGGGTCACAAGCTTCATG
>CAYNRS010000156.1:0-5281 GCA_964399565.1 uncultured Ignavibacteriaceae bacterium | reverse complement strand
ATTTCCTTCCAACCCGGTCCCCGATTCTCCCAAAAACGATTGCTCCGAATGGTCGAACCGCAAACCCGGCACCAAAGGTTGCCAGGCTCGCGAGAAAAGCTGCTGTCTCATGGCCTTTCGGGAAAAAAAGTCCTCCAAAGAATGTGGCAAGACTTCCGTACAGATAGAAATCATACCACTCAAAGAGTGTTCCGACTGACGAAGCGAAGATGACACGCTTGACGCTGGTAACTTCTTTGTCCTGCGTCGGTGCTGAGACGGTCTCGGCCTCACTCATGTGCGGTTCAACTTCTCTTTTCCTGGGGAATCGGTTTGTGATCGCGTAGGATTAGCAATTGTCAACTGCTTTACGGATTGCCCTCGTGTGTTCGGGAGTGCTTCCACAGCAGGAGCCCACAATGTTCGCTCCCGCAGCCAGAACAACGGAAACTCCGGCGGCCATTTCCGCGGGCGTTTGCTTGTAGACTGCTTTTCCACCTTCGAGCACGGGGAGTCCTGCATTGGGTTGGGCCATAGCGGGCAATTTGCATGTTTCTTTGTAACGTTGAATCACTTTCGCCGCGCCATACATGTCCATGCCCGTACCGCAATTCAAGGCAATGATATCGGCACCGTTGTTCTCCATGAACTTTGCAGCCTTGTCCGGCAAAACACCCATCATCGTTACGTAAAAGGTCTTGTCGGCAGACAAATCGTAGGCGAGAGAAGCAATCACACACGGTGCGCCAACGTCTTTTGCTGCTTTCACTGCTATGACGAGTTCTTCAAGGGACGTTTGTGTTTCGACGATAATTGCATCCACGCCGGCTTCTACTAAAGCTGCTGCCTGCTCCTCATAGGCGTATCTCGCTTCTTTTTCCGAAAGTTCTCCGTAGGGCTCGAGAATTGCCCCCAATGGTCCGATATCTCCTAGCACATATCCATCGCGGTCGCCAAAGGCATCGCGGGCAATCCGAGCGGCCGCACGATTGATTGTTGTCACATCTTTTTCGTGGCCGTGACGCGCCAACATCGTTCGGCTTCCGCCAAAAGTATTCGTGATGATACAATCCGCACCGGCTTCGACATAGCGTCGCTGAATGGCAAGAACTTTTTCTGGCTGGGAGAGATTCCAGTGCTCACCGCACCCTCCCGATTCAAGGCCCGCAAGCATGAGTTGCGTGCCCATCGCGCCGTCGCAGACGAATGGACGCCCCAAAATGGCTTTGTGGAGAAGTTTCTTTTTCACAACGTTGTGCGCTAACCTAGCAAAAAGAAGAATGTCACCGGTCAATGTTAACGCCGATACCGAGGCTTTTCACGAAGAACGATTTATTGGTAGTCTGCGAAATTCGCCAACGAACGCAACCTCCTCCGCAAAGGTTGGCAGGCAAAGAAGGTTGCGGCTCCCGAGATTTATTGTCTTTTTGGACAACCTCACCTGCCCTGTCTCTATGGATAACTCAATTCTAATTCACGTTTAACAGCCTCTGCGACTTCCGAGGCGGTTCCTTCCCTCTCTTCCTCGTCACTCCACTTCCAGTGCGCGAGATAATCGTCAGTCTGGGTTAATCCCTGTTGCTGAGCAGCCTGGTCGATTTTTGCGATGAATCGTTGCGGCAACTCGACGTTGACCTCGTCGAAGTCGTCACGGGCTCTTATCTGTGAAGGAATGTTCTGCCAATAAAGGATCTGAAAAGTCGCCATGTTATTCGGGTTTCTTACTTTTTGCCGACAAGCCTCAAGAAAAGATCTACTGCACTCGAAGCGTCAGATCCATATCCGTCTGCCTTAATCTCATCCGCATACATTTGGCTAATGGGAGCTCCACCAACGGCCATTTTAATATCTCCCAGGCCGCGTTCCTTAAATCCGTCGATCACGACTTTCATGTAAGTCATCGTTGTCGTCAGGAGAGCGCTCATGCCAATGATATCAGGTTTGTATTGCTCCGCAGCCGCAAGAAATTTATCAATGGACTGGTCAACGCCGATATCGTACACTTTGAAACCCGCTCCCTCGGCCATCATGCACACCAGGTTTTTCCCGATGTCGTGCAAATCGCCCCTGACCGTTCCCATCAGAAGCACGCCCGCTGGTTGTACGTTTGAATCCTTTGCCGTCAACAGAGGTTTCAGCACCGCCATCCCGGCTTTCATTGCCCGTGCTGCAATCAACACTTCAGGAACATAGAGGATATTGTGTTTGAAATCTTCGCCGACTACGCTCATTCCGGCAATAAGTCCCTCCGTCAGAACCTCTTTGACGCTCCTCCCATCAGCAAGCGCATCCTTCGTCATCTGTTCGACTTCTTTTGCTTTGCCTTCGTAGAGGTATTGGTTCATCAAAGCATAATCAGGCATTCCGCGTTCCTTTTCAGGCACTAGATATCGTTTAAAACAAGAGAATCGTCAAAAACAAAAAGAACCAAGTCAGGGTGGGCGGAGTCGAACCCTGTACGTGGTGACAATGTCCACGCTTCGACTACGCTCAGCGTGAGAATTGTTTTGTTTTTTTAATAACGTGCTCTGCGGTTAACAACAATGGTACTAAGCAGTTACCCTCCTGGCGTTGAATTCTTCCAGTGCTCCAAGCATTGCCACTATATTCTCCTTCGGCATGCCTGGACTGGTTCCCCCGCCGACGGAAAGAATAACACCCTCTCCGCCACTTTTTTCGAGCACATCTAACGTAGCTGCTCGAACTTCTTCAGGAGTACCACGCACACCGATCTCGAGGGGATTGACATTTCCCATGAGACACATCCTCTTTCCAACACGCTCTTTGACTTCTGCAATATCTGTCTGTTTTCCCCAATTTAACACGTGAAATCCACAATCGGGTAAATAGTCGACGCAGGCATTGATGTCGGCATCGTTGTGGTAAATCTTGATCCAATCCTTTGGAAACGCGTCGCAGATTTTCTTGAGATAAGGATGAGCAAATTCCTTGTAATGCTCCTCGTTGATGAAACCGACGATATCATCAAGAATGAAAATGCCCTCCACAGTGTTGCCCATGGCTTTATGCTGTGCCATCAACCAGTCGATAATCAGATTCGTGCACCGGTCGATCAGCTTGTGGGCCCATTCTGGTTTTTCCACCAGGTCGATCATAAAATCTGTGGTGCTTCGGACGAACCCCGCCGTGCACAGAGGGCCGCGTGACGTCACGAGAGGCAGTATCTCGCCTGTGTCCAGGATGCGCTGCCTGTGCATTCGAATGCGGTGGAGCGTCATCCCCATGAAGGCATCCGCCTCCACTTCGTATTCAGGAAAGTTATCGATGTCTTCAATATGGTAGAGCGTATGATACTCGCTTGGCGTGTTGTTCTGCCAGAATTTGATCTTCGCCCCCAGCGCCGACGGCTCCGCAGCCATCCCGTATTCCATCCACCACGATGGCACAAAGATGATGTCCGGGAATTCCTTGTGAATTTTCAGATTCGACTCAAACCATAATTCCGGGTCGAGAAAATAGTCCATATGATTAAGCCCGAGATAACCCGGAATCCAGGGGCTATCAATAATCAACGCCATCGGTATTTTATCGAGTTTCTCGAGCCGAGCCGCCTTCTTGAACGTCGTCCATTGTTCTGGTCTCATATCGCCTTCCTTTAGTCGATTCTCCTGTGGACAAATTCTAACGAACGAGTAACATTCTCCTGGCATTCAAAGCATCGCCTGCTACCAACCGATAGACATAGATCCCGGACGGAACAAACTCCCCTGAGTCATCTTTTCCATCCCAGACGACCGAGTAATCTCCTCGTTGCCGTTCAGAATCTTCGAGATTCCGCACTTTCACTCCTAGGACGTTATAGATCGTCAGCCTCACCGTTGAGGATTTCGTCAGTGAGTATCGAATGGTCGTTGATGGGTTGAAGGGATTGGGAAAATTCTGCTCCAGAACCAGATCCGCCGGAATTCCGTCAGGTTGAGTCTCAACGCTCGTTGCTGTGCTTGCCAAGTATGTGCGCAGCCATTGAAGTGCAGGTCGCTCAGTTCCACCTGAAGTAATCAAATACGCATTCGATTGCCACGTGAGGTACTGGATGTATCCCCAGAGGGTCACTCCTTTGACACCGGGGTGCCGCCAGATGACCGGAAAGATTCTTTGATATTCCGCTAATTGAGTTGCATCGTTGAGCTGATTACTTGGCGCAACGTCCATTTCCGTGATGTAAATTGGCAAACCGGTCGCCGCCAAAGCCGTCAGATTCGATTTCAGCGTGTTCGTGTCCGCATTTTCAAGTTCAAAGCGATGACCTTGGACTCCGATCCCGTCGATTAACCCCCGCTCTTTCAGCAGGTTGATGATGCCAAGATACTGGCTGGTTGCGGAACCGCTGTTGATGATGCCGTAATCATTCAGATGCAGCTTGGCGCCCTTAATGATGTGTTGGCGAGCAAATTCAAACGCCTTAATAACCCAATCCCAGCCTGTTGTGCCATTCCCGCCGAGGGCGTTCTTGTACGGCGGTGGAGCGTGCAGCGGTTCATTCACAACGTCAATAAACGACATGCTGGCATAGCGTTCACCAACAAGCCGAATCCATTCCTCGACTTCTTGATATTGGCTCGCCGAGTCGAGTGAGGTAATCCAGCTGGGGTATTGTTGGCCCCAAACGAGCGTGTGAAACCTGAAATGGTGAAAATTGTTAATTGCATAATTGTAGATTTCGTCCAGCCGAGTCCACGAATAAGAATTTTTCGTTCCTTCAACGGATCCCCATTTCCCGTTGTTTTCGGGAGTGATCTGATTCCAGTACAAATCATAATTCAATGGAACTCCGCTGATGCTCCCAAAAACGTTTCCGAGAAATTTTGTGTGGCCCTTCGCAAGTGGCTGAGCAATCACCGACGACGGAATCACGACACAAAGACTTGTCAATATTACCAGAAACCAACCTCGACTTCTTGCGAAACTGAAAAGATTGCGAATGTCTACAAACATAGACCGCACTCCTTTCTCGAATTGCTCAACACGCGTCATTTCCCTTTGTTCCGTCCTGTTTGTCCTCCACGAAAACTCTCAGGAGGTCCGAGGTGGCTTGCTTTCAGGCCTCCGCAATCGATCACCAGCTTTTGAAGAACAACTCCGGGGTCGACCATCCAGAATTTTAACACGTGCTTGCCTTCTTGTTCGACCTTGTGTGTTGATGCTTTCACTATAATGTTGTTGCTGACTGCTGCATTCCACCACGGCGGATAACGCCAGTCCGCTCCACGGTTTCCTTCATGCATGTTCACCAGTTGTGGTTTCTCATCGTCTATGGAAACGGCGTACCGGAGTCCACCCT
>CAYNRS010000155.1:0-5291 GCA_964399565.1 uncultured Ignavibacteriaceae bacterium | reverse complement strand
GTCGGGGGGAATTCACATTCGTTTGCGGGGAAAATCATCGCCACTCGAAAATGTGGGACTTCTAGGGACAGGCGCAGTTATTTCAAACTTCCTGGGGACAACGGGCGCGTCGATGATACTTATCCGGCCCTACATTCGCACGAACAAGTACAGGATCAAGCCTTATCATGTGGTTTTCTTCATTTTTATCGTCAGCAATATCGGCGGAGCCCTGACGCCAATAGGCGACCCGCCGTTGTTTCTCGGATACCTGAAAGGCGTCCCTTTTTTCTGGATCATCACTCGAGTTTCTCACATCTGGATTTTGGCGGTCGGGCTTCTTCTTTTGGTATTTTTCGTGATCGATTATTTTGATTTTGAAAAACAAAAAAGTGAGGTGCGAAAAGCCGCGGCCCACGTCGAGGAACCTGAAGTGAATGGGCTGCACAATATGGTTTTTCTGTTGATCATTCTGGGCGCCGTGTTCATTGAGAAGCCGATCATGTTGCGTGAGATTGTCATGTGGGGCGCGGCGCTGGCGTCGTTTTACACGACCAAAGAAGAAATTCACGTTAAGAACGAGTTCAATTTCATCCCGATAAAAGAGGTGGCCATTTTGTTTGCCGGAATGTTTGCTACGATGATTCCCGCACTCGATTGGCTGGAGCTCAATGCCGAGAAACTCGGCATCGTTACGCCTGCCCAGTATTTCTGGGGAACGGGGGTTCTTTCGAGTTTTCTCGATAATGCGCCCACATATTTGAATTTCCTCAGCGCAGCCTTTGGGCTCCATGGTGCAAACGTGGACAACATCGCACATATGAACCTGATGCTTGGGTTGACCAGCGTCGACTCTCTGAATGTTTCGAATCCGCTTCAACCCGGCGCCATGGCCATCACAGCTGATACATGGAGATACATACAGGCAATCTCCCTCGGAGCAGTGTTCTTTGGCGCGAACACCTACATCGGCAACGGCCCCAATTTCATGGTGAAATCCATCGCGGAACAGGCGAACGTTGAGTGTCCCACTTTTTTTGGGTACATCATCAAATACACGATTCCCGTCCTTCTACCGATTTTTGCTGTCGTTTGGTATTTCTTTTTCACATGAACATGTTCGTGAATATCGCAGATTTCCTGTCTTCCGCACCTCTGATGGTTGTAACGGCTACGGGCTTGCTGTTGATTCTCGCAGAGGCGACTCGCCAAGGCAGAGCGGAACTTTCTTTTTCTGTGAGCCTGATTGGACTGGTCATTGCCGCGGCTTGGGCTGTCGTGAATTACGGGAATGAACAAACGGTTTTTTTTGGCATGATTCGCCAGGGATGGTACGCCAATTTCCTTAATCTCGTGTTTCTGTCGGCGGCTGCTTTGACCATTCTCCTTTCAAAACAGTATTTGGAACGACAGAACGCACACAGGGGCGAGTATTATATTCTCATCGTTTTTGCAACCGCTGGAATGATGTTGATGGCGAGTGCAAACGACTTGATTGTCATTTTCCTTGGCATAGAGCTCATGTCTTTCTGCTTGTACGTTCTGGCGGGATTTTTCCGAACAAAGGATCGTTCGAATGAATCAGCGTTGAAGTATTTCTTACTCGGTGCTTTTGCGTCGGGATTTCTCTTGTACGGAATTGCACTCGTTTACGGCGCAGCGGGAACGACGAACCTGGAGAACATCGCCCGAATGATGCCGGCCCTTAACTCGAAGTGGATGTTTCAGGTTGGGGTGGGTCTTTTACTGACGGCATTTGCTTTCAAAACGGCATCAGTTCCCTTCCACATGTGGGCGCCCGATGTTTATGAAGGAGCGCCGACGTCGGTGACCGCATTCATGTCGACGGGCGCAAAAGCCGCTGCATTTGCCACTTTCCTCCTGGTTTTTCACCAGGTGTTCCAGTTTTCAGCCGCTAACGTCAATGACGTGATCGCAATTCTCGCGGCATCGTCCATGATACTGGGCAATGTCATCGCCATCGCTCAAACGAATATCAAGCGAATGCTCGCTTACTCGAGCATTGCCCACGCCGGCTACATGCTTTCTGGAATTGCTGCAGGAAACACGGAAGGTCAAACAGGAATACTCTTCTACGTGGCCGCATATACGTTGATGAATATTGGCGCATTTGGAATTGCCGGGTTAATGGAAACGGGGGAGGAGAAGAACCTCCAGCTGGATGACTACGCTGGCTTAAGTCGGCAACAGCCGTTGCTTGCAGCGCTCATGGCGGTGTTTATGTTTTCCCTTGCCGGAATCCCACCGTTCGCCGGATTTTTCGGGAAATACTACGTGTTTTTATCCGCGGTCAAAGCAGACATGACATGGCTGGCCATTGTCGGCGTTTTGACAAGCCTTGTGTCGGCGTACTACTATCTCCGCATCGTTGTGCTCATGTATTTCAAAGATGGCGGTGGGGACGTGCCGTCAACGCCCGCCTTTCCCGCACTCATTGCAGTGACGGGCTCCGCTCTTCTCCTTCTTCAATTCGGAATTTTTCCTTCGTTCATCATCAACGCAGTCCAGAAAATCTTCTAAGCGATGCGACCTGTTCTCCCAGCCGATGAGATGAGACGGTGCGATGATTATTCCATCAGGAAGCTTGGCATTCCCGGCCTGCTGCTGATCGAGAGTGCCGGTTCGGCAGTCGCGAACGTCGCACAACAACGTCTCCAATCCGCTGGCGGGAAAAAAGTTGTTGTCGTCTGTGGAAAAGGAAACAATGGGGGCGACGGTTTTGTCGTTGCCCGGAAGATCATTGAACAAGGGTCAACAGCCGTTGTTCTTCTCGTGGCCTCGCCGTCTGAGCTCAAAGGCGATGCCAGGACGAATTATGAGGTTCTCCGCAAACTCCAAAAGACGACTGGTTCTCTACGAATTGTTAAATTTTCGAAAGAGACAATCAAGGGGCTTCGTCCTGACATTGTTGTGGATGCAAGTTTCGGAACTGGATTTTCCGGAAAGGCTCGTCAGCCGTTTTCCCAGGCGATCTCCTGGATCAACAGCCAGCATGTTGCAGTTATTTCGGTGGATTTTCCATCAGGCGTCAACGGTACGACAGGAATAGCTGAGGGGAGCGCGGTTCGAGCGTCGGAAACGGTGACATTTGCTTTCGAGAAAACCGGCCTGGTGTGTAATCAGGGAATTGATCTTTGCGGGAAACTTTCGGTTGCGGATATCGGAATTCCGAATTCGGCGGCGCAAAAAGTGAAAAATCTCGCATTTCTGATTGAAGCCGCCGATGCGCGGAGTGTGCTGCCTCAACGTCCTGCCACCTCTCATAAATACAGCGTAGGAAAAATCTTTATCCTCGCAGGATCGAAGGGTCTGACAGGTGCGGCTGCGATGTGTTCCATAGCGGCTTTGAGGTCCGGGGCGGGCGCGGTGATATTGGGTACACCCGAAGCGGTTTATCCGGTCCTGGCAAAGAAGCTCAATGAAGTGATGGTGACTCCCTTGCCGTCAACGCAGGAGGGGAGCATCGCTCTTGAGGCGCTTGAGAAGATTCAGGAGAAACTCAAGTGGGCTGATGTCGCAATCGTGGGACCAGGATTGTCGCAAAACGCAGAGACGCAGTCACTGGTGAGGAAAGTCATTCAGTCGTTGAAGGGCAGGATCCTTCTCGATGCCGATGGGTTGAATGCTGTCGCGGCGACGGGGCTCAAAGAGCTAAAATCCTCCAAGGCGGAAATCATTCTCACGCCCCACGCGGGCGAATTCGCCAGGTTGTTCAAGACAAAATCTCAGGAGGTTGACCGCAATCGCGTTGAAGCTTCGCTCAAGGCTGCCCGCTCGTTGAAACAAACTGTCGTGCTGAAAGGAGCTCCAACTGCAACGGCTTCAAGTCGGGGAGTCGTTTATCTGAACTCAACTGGGAATCCCGGAATGGCGACAGCGGGTGCAGGCGATGTTCTTTCAGGGATCATTGCCGGACTCTGGGCGCAAGGATTGAACGCCGTTGAAGCCGCATACTGCGGAGTCTATCTGCACGGGTTTGCCGGTGATCTGGCGAAGAAGAAATTCGGCGAGCGAAGCTTGCTTGCAATGGACCTCGTTGATTTCCTGCCGGAAACATTCCTCAGCCTTGAGGGTGGGGGAGTTCACTGATTCATTTTCTCAGATACCAGTTTCCCGCAATTGTCTGGGCGGCGTTGATTTTCATGTTGTCTTCGTTCGAGACGATCCCCGCGTTCAAATTCCCTATCAGTCCGGATAAGCTCGGTCATGGCGGTGTATTCTTCGTTCTCACGTTTCTTTGCTGGAGAGCATTCTTCCATCAGGAACGTATGTCCTCTCTCAAGAATCGTGCTGTGGTGGCAGCTTTTTTGGTCGCGACGGCCTACGGGTTCGCCGACGAATTTCATCAGCGCTTTGTCCCCGGCCGTTCCTATGACCTCTATGATTTTCTTGCCGACACGGCCGGCGCATTACTTTTTGTTGTTGTGATTTGGTACCTCGAGAAAAGAAAAAACCCGTCCGGCTCCGTCGTCTGACTGCGCGTTTGACATCGCAGGGTTTTCTCGCTATATTTTTTCAACCAGTCTACGCGTCTATCTTCCCTCCGCCTTGAAAGGGTTCTTCACGGCGGTTTTTTGTTCTTAAGGGTCAGAATTGAAATTCGAGCTTCAAACCACAGACGGAAAGGCCCGCGCAGGGCTCATTGAGACAGCCCACGGCTTGGTAGATACTCCGGCGTTTATGCCAGTCGGCACGCAGGGAGCGGTAAAAGCAATTGAGCCGCGAGAGTTGCACGACGCGGGAGCTCAGATCATCCTTGGCAATACATACCACCTGTACCTTCGGCCCGGTGCAGATGTCGTTGATGAAGCGGGGGGCTTGCACAGGTTCATAAGCTGGGATAAGCCGATTCTTACGGACAGTGGCGGCTATCAGGTGTTCAGCCTGAATGATTTACGGAAGATTGAAGAGGAGGGGGTAACCTTCCAATCCCACATTGACGGCTCGACTCATGTGTTTACACCCCAGCGAGTGGTGCAGATACAGCGACAACTTGGTTCGGATGTTATGATGGTGCTGGATGAGTGCACTCCGTATCCATGCGAATTTGAATACGCAAAGGATTCCAATGCGTTAACCGTCCGGTGGGCAGCGCGGTGTAAAGAAGAATTTGAGCGGAGTCCGGCGCGACATGGATACGCGCAGGCACTCTTCGGTATTGTGCAAGGGAGTGTGTTTCCGGAAATCAGGCAACAAAGTGCAAAATCTCTAACGAGTCTCGATTTTGACGGATATGCAATCGGAGGATTGGCAGTAGGAGAGCCGGCAAAAACAATGTATGAGATCACAGA
>CAYNRS010000154.1:0-5303 GCA_964399565.1 uncultured Ignavibacteriaceae bacterium | reverse complement strand
CGTTCCTCATGAGCGGCGCAGACAAAACCGGGGCGCTCATTTCCGACATGGAGGCAATCTCCAAGGCCGGAGTGAACATCGCTGCGATTGAAGCTGTTTCGGTCGGCGCACGGTACGGGGCGCTTCTCTGGGTTGCTTCGTCAGACCTGGAGAAAACTGCAAAGGCGCTGGGAGCGAAATAGAGTTCTATCAATCGGCTTACAACGATAGATCACGAGACATTTCACATTCATTGAGTCTGCCGACCCCCTTTCTTTCCCCCTTCTGAAGGGGGAAATGAAAAAGGGGTCAGATTTAATTGAGGAAATTGCCGAAAGGGACAAAACATGACCATCACGTTATCCACAGGTAAAGAGCTCCCCATTGAAATGCACAAAGCCCGCATCGTCCAGAAGACCTTTCTTGTGCCCATTGACCAGCGGCTGAAAGCACTCGAGGCGGGAGGCTACAACACCTTTTCACTTCGCACGAGAGATATTTTCCTCGATATGCTGACGGACAGCGGCACGAACGCCATGAGCGATAACCAACTCGCCGCCATGATGGTCTCTGATGATGCCTACGCAGGCTGCGAAAGCTTCTATAAACTCGAGGCTGCAATTAAGGACGTCCTACGATTCAACTATGTCCTCCCTGTCCATCAAGGAAGAGCTGCAGAGCATTTGCTGGCAAAAGTTTTCGTGAAACAAGGCGATGTGATCCCGATGAACTATCACTTCACCACGACAAAGGCGCATTTTGTTCTCGCAGGAGCAACAGTGACGGAGATTTTTGCGGATGAAGCGTTGAACACGCAAAGCAGACATCCATTCAAAGGAAATCTTGACATCGAAAAGTTCAGCAACTTGATCCACCATAACGGAGAGCACAGAATTCCGTTCGTACGAATGGAAGCGACGACAAATCTTCTTGGTGGCCAGCCGTTCTCGCTGGAAAACCTGAAACAGGTCAAAAAGATCGCATCAGAAAATGGAATTCCCCTTCTGCTGGACGGAAGTCTCATTGGTGAGAACGCATATTTGATCAAGAAGCGAGAAAAGAAATACCAGGAGGCTTCGATCCAGGAAATTATTTGGGAAATGACAAGTCTGGCGGATTTGTTCTACCTCTCCGGAAGGAAAAGCAGCTCTGTTCGAGGGGGATTCCTCGCTACCAATGACAAATCGTATTTCGAACAACTCAAGCCCTGGCTACCGGTCTACGAGGGATTTCTGACGTACGGAGGGATGTCGACAAAGGAAATCGAAGCGATGGCAGTCGGTCTGCGCGAAATGACCGACATCAATGTTGCAGGGAGCGCAGTTGAATTCGTAAAGTATTTCGCTGAACGGCTTATGGAAGAGAAGATTCCGGTCGTTACACCGCCCGGCGGCCTTGCATGTCACCTTGATGCAAAGATGTTTTTGCCGCATGTGCATCAATGTCAGTATCCGGCGGGTGCGTTGTCTGCCGCACTCTATCTTGCCTCGGGTGTGAGAAGCATGGAGAGAGGGACAATTTCGTGTGACCGTGATACGGAGGGAAAAGAGGTGTTCTCAGACCTTGAACTCACGAGAATTGCTGTCCCGCGGCGAGTCTATACACTTTCCCACATTGAATATGTTGTCGACCGGCTCAAATGGCTCTTCGGACATCGCAACGACGTGAAAGGACTCAAGTTTGTCGAAGAGCCACCTGTGCTAAGATTCTTCTTTGGCAAGCTGGAACCGTTGGAAGAATGGGGCAACAAACTCGCAGCTGCATTCAAGAAAGAAATTGGCGAGAATTGAAAGGAACCGAAATGAAACTAAACTTGCTGGGTTTCTTAGGTTTTCTCGGCTTGCTCGGATCCCTTGGCTCTTCACTCGACAATCCTGCACTGTACGGACTCTATGCACTGTTCGCTCTTTTCGGACTGTTTGGATACAAAGAGAAGAGCCATAACGAATCTGAATAGACAATTTGTTTTGAGTTGACGGAGCGATCTCTGAAACAAAGAATCTCTCGAAAGGGGCTGATATGAGAACGACAATAAGCAAAAAAGCTCTGGCCGAGTTGTCATCAGACAACCCAAGAGTGAAATATCGTCGGGCGAAGAGCCTTGTTGCAATTGCCAAACAAGACCCGCGCCTCCTTTACCCCCATCTGCCGTTCTTCGCGAAGCTTCTGAGAAGCGAAAACAACATCATGACATGGACGGCGATCGACATCCTCGGATATTTGACCGCCCTGGCCAGAGCAAATCGTGCAACCAGGTTGCTCAACCTTCTTTCTGGATTTTTGAGGAGCGGAAAACTCATTACAGCAAATCACTCGATAAGCGCATTGTCGCATATTGCAGCGGCTGTTCCGGCGCATCGTCAGCGTGCGATTCAAGAACTCCTCAAGGTTGAACGCTACGGCTATGAAACTGACGAATGTCACAACATTGCTCTTGGCAAGGTTGTTCAAGCATTTTCGTCTCTCGAGGATTCAAATCGCGACGCGCAGATTCTCGAGTTCGTTCGGCATCAGACAAGGAACTCTCGCCCAGCGACAAGGAAAAGAGCGGAGGAATTTTTGAAAAGAACCGAAGCAAGGAGGTCCTATGACGGATAGGCCTTCGTTGAAGAACCCAAAGGAATATCCGAATGATGGTGTTCTCCTTCGTCATCTCGGTAAGACGAAAGTCGTCTGGGACGAATTTGTCGATGAGATTTTCACCACGTTTCCCTCCATGACCTTGGAATGGAGATTCTATAACGACGGAAAATCATGGCTGAGCAAATTAGTCTACAAAAAGAAAACCATGTGCTGGATTTCCGTCTGGGACAGGTATTTCAAGACGACATTCTATTTCATGGATAGGCATGCCAAAGACATACGTGCTTTGAAGATTGACACAAACTTGAAAACCAGGTTTCTGTCAGAAAAAAGTATCGGAAAGTTAAGACCACTCTCAGTTGACGTGAAGACAAAGAAAGTTCTCGGTGACGTTTTTATACTGATCATATACAAGAGCGAATTACAATGACAAAAATCAACATCATCCGCCTGGAGCCAATGCGCGTGGCAAGCGCGTACGGATTCGGCGCGAACCCCGAAGAAATCGCCTGGCAGAAGCTGGTACAATGGGCCAAACCAAAAGGATTTCTTGAGAATCTGGTTTCGCACCCCGTATTTGGCTTCAATAATCCCTATCCGACGAAGAATACGCCACGTTATGGCTATGAATTCTGGATGAAGGTGGACAAGGAAATCGAGCCAGAGGGAGATATCAGGATCTACGAATTCTTCGGCGGCTTGTACGCTGTGACACGCTGCGAAGCGCAAGGACATCCGGAACAAAATATACCCGAAGGTTGGAAGTCATTGTCAACGTGGTGTAAGGACAAAAACCATCCCCTGGGCCCACACCCTGCTCTCGAGCGATTTCTGACAAGACCCGACGACCCGATGAACCTGGTCATGGATTTGTGTTGTCCGATTCTCTCGTAGTAAATCTAACGAACTGGAGGTTACAATGAAAATAGTCGACCTCAACGAGCTTCATTTGCCCATGTATCTCGCCTGCCTCGAAGAATGGTCAGACGAAATCAAGGAAGCTGGCAATCACAAGGAAGTATGGTACCACCGGATGAAGAATAGAGGTTTGCGCGTCAAACTGGCTGTGGATGATCAAGGCGTCGTGGGTGGGATGATCCAGTGTGTGCCGATCGAATACTCATTTGCCGAGGGGAAAGACCTTTATGTCATTCAATGCATTTGGGTCCACGGTCATACGCAAGGCAGAGGAAATTTTCAGGGTAAAGGAATGGGGACGGCACTCCTTCAAGCGGCGGAAGAAGATGCGAAATCACTCGGAGCCAAAGGTATTGCAGCATGGGGCATCATATTCCCGGCATGGATGCGCGCTTCGTGGTTCAAGAAGCACGGATATCGCAAGGTCGACCGTGTGGGCATTCAAACGCTTCTTTGGAAACCCTTTACCTCTGACGCCATTCCTCCGAAATGGATTCGGCAAAAAGAAAAACCGCCTTTCGAGCCAAACAAAGTTACTGTGACGGCATTCTGCAATGGGTGGTGTCCGGCGATGAACGTGGTCTTTGAGCGCGCGAAAAGGGCAGCAGCAGATCCACAATTCGCGGGCAAGGTCGTGTTCAAGCCCATCGACACTTTCGACCGTCAGGAATTTCTCCGATGGGGCATTTCAGACGGTCTTTTCATCAATCAGAAAGAAGTCCGGATAGGTCCGCCACCAACGCTCGATATGATAAGGAAACTCATACGAAGCAGGCTAAGAAGATTAGACCGACTGTTGTGACCTCATGACAGCGGCCTTCAAGACCGGGTCCCGCCGCGCGAAAGCGTCTTGGGGCTATCGGGGAATAGCACTGAAACACATGTGAATATTGAAAATCCAATATTGAATGTCGAATGACGACGTGAGTTCAGCAACAGGTGACTCGGCTGGGTCATGAAGGAAAAGATACCGCACTCTAAGAAAGGAGCTTCACCATGGCAAACAAATCACTCAAAGAACTACGTTTCACAAAAGTCGAAAATGTGATGAAAAAAGACGTTGCATCCATCGACGGCAAACAGACCGCCTTTGATGCAATCAGGATGATGAGGGAGAAAAAAGTCTCCAGCCTCCTGGTCAACCGAAGGGGCAAGGAAGATGCCTGGGGAATCGTCACCCGGAAGGATGTCGTGAACAAGATCGTGGATCCAGGGAAAAATCCAAAGGATGTCAGGATTCACGAGATCATGTCCAAACCGCTGGTGATGGTTTCTCCGGGGCTTGCGCTGAAGTACTGCGCGCGGCTGTTTCATCAGGCAGGCATTCGGAGAGCGCCGGTGTTTAACGGCAAGGAAGTCGTCGGGATCGTCAGCAACACGGATATTTTCAACGCAATGTTGGATTGAATGCAATTCATCTATCACTCTCAGCCGGTAACGCGTGAGGAAGGATTGACCCAGCCAGGTTGCTTTATCTTCAAGCCCCGAAGACAAATCCCGGCGCGCATAAGCAGCAAGCCCCACGCTCCGGGTATGAGCACCTATGATGTAGCGAAGGACCGTATCCCCCAGCTTTTCATTCCCCTCTTTCTTTTGTACCTTTGTCACCTACTGTTATGAAAAAATCCCGCGTTTTGGAAATCGATTCGCTTGACGTGCTTCGCAAGGCTCTGACAAAGCTCGACGGGGAATTCCGAGCTCTCCCTCGATCGCCCAGCCGCGGAATTTCCTCAAAGAAAATCGAGAAGATTCTTCTCGAAGCGGCAAAACTCCTGGGGGACAACTATCCGTACTTCCGCCCCCTCTACGCGGGACAAATGCTC
>CAYNRS010000153.1:0-5310 GCA_964399565.1 uncultured Ignavibacteriaceae bacterium | reverse complement strand
AGGGGGTTTTCACCTTCCACGGACTCTCTTATTGACACTGAGGCATCGGCAATGCTGTATTTTGAGTATGAGGGTGACTCGGAAGTTGAGCTCCTGGATCGCATTGCAGAACTTACAAAAACGCTTGAACCCTGCAATCTTATGAAGTTTTCGGTGATGAAAAGCGCCGGGGAACAACAGAATCTTCTTGCACTCAGAGAAGCCGTGAGCAAGAAGATGAATCTCGAGGACACGTTCGGTAAATCGAGCTTTATCGAGGATGTTGCGGTTCCAGTTCCTCAGATGCCGGCCTACATAAAGGGCTTAACGGCCATTCTCCGGAAATTTCGCATCGAGTTCTCTATTTATGGTCCTGCGGGCACCGGGAACATCCATTGCGGGACTTTCGTCGACCTGAAAGACAAGAGACAGTATCATGCGATCGATCGAATTGCCGGAGAGGTGACTGACCTCGTTCGTTCGCTGGGAGGTACGTTGTCCGGCGAACACGGCGACGGATTTGTGCGGACGCCATTTCTTGAACAAATATACGGTTCCGAAATATACGGGCTCTTTAAAGGTGTAAAGAACATTTTTGATCCATTAAATATTTTGAACCCTGGGAAGATTGTTGGCCCTCAAAACACGACCATCCTGCATGATGTCAGTCTTTCGTAGTTTTTTCGCCATGTCATTTTTCTGCCTCACCGGAGCGTACAGCCAACCACAACAATCCGCGGACGAGCAGACGTCGAAGGAACGGAACATCTTCTTTGAAGCTGTCCCGATTTTCGGCGAAGATACATCGAAAGCATACGTTTCGTTCCATTACCGGATCAACAAGAATTTTTTCGTCTTCATCAAGAATCGGGAAAACGTTCAGGATGAGTATGTTGCGCGCGGAGAACTCATCGTGGAGCTCTTGAACGAACAGGGCGTTTCCGTGGGCAGGGAGATCAAACCCATTTACCTCACACACGCGACCTTGCCCTCACCCAATGACCCGCCGTCCGACATCCAGGGAGCGATGTTGTTCACGGTCCCCGACGGCACGCTGAACATCGTTTTTGAAGTTGATGACAAAGAATCCGGCCGGTCGTTTGTTGAAAAAAAACAGACTGTCTCAACCCGGCGACCCTTCCTTAAACCGTTGGAAGTCTCGATCCCTTTTCTTGTAAAGATTGTTCCTCCGGGCAACGGTGCCGCTCGTTTCGAAGTCATCAATCGCAGCCTTGAAGTGGTGTACGGAACCAAGTGCGGCTATTTCCTACAGATGTATGTGCCGGAGAACGAACGTGCCATTCAGATCCGTTGGAAACTCGAGGGAAGACGAGATGACCGCTTTCAGGAAAGGCATGAGGCGAGCGGCACGGATTTTACCCTAACACCCGGAATCCCAAAAATGAGCACCGAGGATTCCCGTATAACGTGTGAGACGGTGCCCTCGCATTATTCGTGGAAAGCAGCGTACATTCCGCTGCCAGTAGAAGGACTGGAAACCGGGTTCTATTTTGTTGAGCTGGAAATCGCCCTTGGAGAGCACAAAACAACGCTCAAACGCAGTTTCCGCGTGTTCTGGCCGAACAAACCCTTTTCGCTTAATTCTTTTGACGTCGCGGTCGATGCACTTCGTCTTATCGCGAGGGAGGAAGAAGTTGACGAGATGTACGGTTTCACGTCCGTTCGCGGGTTCGAGAAATTCAAGGATTTCTGGCGCAAGCGCGACCCCGATACGTTGACCGCATACAACGAAGTGATGGCCGAATACTACCGGAGGGTCGACGAATCATTACGGCGCTTCTCCTCTCCGAAAGAGAATGACGGCTATAAGACCGATCGCGGCCGGATTTACGTTTTGTACGGGTCGCCAACAAGTACTGAGAGGCTCCTCCCCCCCAACAGCACACCGACGGAGATTTGGACATACCAGAATATTCGTCGGCGATTTATCTTTAACGATCCCGTAAGAAACGGGAACTACGTCCTTAGTCAGACTGAGAGTTTTTGAAACCGCTTGTTGCGATAACAATTGGCGATTTCAACGGCATAGGCCCTGAAGTCGCTTTGAAAACCGCGTTTTCTCCGGCAGTCAGAAAAATCTGCACTCCTGTTCTTGTAGGCCCGCTGGACGTCTTCGGGCACACGCAGAAATCCCTGAAGATCAAAGGAAAACTCGTTAAAACAGCGCTTTCTGTCGCCTCGAACTCCGCTGCCGTTGTGTTTGACGTTGGCGACGGCATCTGGGCGGACGTACAGTGGGGAAGCCCTACGAAATCATCCGGCAAATCCGCCGGGACGGCCATAGAACACGCAGTCGATCTCTGCCTGAAAAAAAAGGTTCATGCGATGGTCACAGCGCCGGCTTCAAAAGAAGCTCTCAACCTCGCTGGATACAATTTCCCCGGTCAGACAGAAATGATTGCACTGTTCAGCAGGTCGAAGCGAGTCGCAATGATGCTCGTCTCGGAAGTCATGAGAATCGGCCTTGTGACCACGCATCTCCCATTGAGGACTGTTGCCGAGAACATCACAAAGGAGAAGATTGTTGAAAAGGCCGGCGTCGTCTATGAATCCCTCCAGAGGAACTTTCGCGTGAAACATCCGTCTCTTGCCGTCCTCTCCTTGAATCCTCACGCGGGAGACAGGGGCGTTATCGGCACCGAGGATGATGAAGTGATTACCCCCGCAATTTCAGAAATGAAGGCACAACAAATGAATGCGGAAGGTCCTTTTCCCGCTGACGCGTTTTTTGGAAAACGGCTTCACAAAAAGTATGATGCCATCATGGCGATGTACCACGACCAGGGTTTGATACCCCTGAAATTGAGCTCCTTTGGGAATGCAGTGAACTTCTCGGCGGGATTGAATATTATCCGAACCTCTCCGGATCATGGGACGGCCTATGACATCGCTGGCAAAGGAAAAGCGAATATTTCGAGCATGATCGCGGCCGTTCAGCTTGCCGTACAATTTTCCCGCTGAGCCATGATAGAACTCCAGAACGTAGTCGTTTCGTTTGACGGGCAGCGTGTGCTGGATGGAGTCGATTTTAACATGAAGAATGGCGAATTTGTCTACCTCGTTGGCCAGACGGGCGCCGGAAAGAGCTCATTGCTCCGCCTGATGTATTTCGACCTGAAACCGTCAAGCGGACATGTCAAGGTGGCGGAATACGATTCCGGAAGCGTCCGCAGAAAAGAAGTGCCCTACTTGCGCCGGAGAATTGGCGTCGTTTTCCAAGACTTCAAACTTCTTGACGACCGAACCGTTTATGAAAACGTCGCCTTTGCGCTCTATGCGACAAACACCAAACGCAGCGAGATCAAGAAAAAGGTTCTCCACGCTCTCGCCGACGTTGGCCTGAGCCACAAAAGAAATCAGATGCCCAACGAGCTCTCCGGCGGGGAACAACAGCGTGTTGTCATGGCGCGTGCGCTCATCAATGAACCCTCCCTTCTCCTCGCCGATGAGCCAACGGGGAATCTGGATCCGACATCCTCGGCCGAAATCATGGAGTTATTGACAAAAATCAACATGCGCGGGACTGCCGTGCTGATGGCCACGCACAACTACGACCTCGTGAGAATGTATCCGGCGAGGATTGTACAGCTGAAGGAGGGAAAACTGGTCGAAGTGGAACTAAAGAGAAAAAAATGACGCGAAATGTGAAGCCCTTCACTCAATCCATTATTTTTTACTTGTAGTTCATTTGCGAATTCGCTTAACCATCCTCAGTTTCGTTTCCTCCGCTCTTGTATCGCCGTTCTTTCTCAGTTCTCTGTCTTTAAAAGACGTTGGATTCAACCTTACTTATGTCTGGTATCCGTTGTCAATCAAAGAACATCGCGCACATGTTACCGTTTCGTTTGATGGCTACTCGAAGAAAGAAACATTTCTCAAGTGGGCAAGCTCTTATGGAGCGGAGTCTATCCTTGAAGCGAAAATATTGGGAGCACAATCGTCAGCGGGCAGGCAATTGGATTTTGAGGAAATGAATCACGGCTTTATTGTCCATAACGGGGAAGAAAGGCAATTTGCTGTCGAGTACGAGTTAAACATGTCTCAGCGATATCCCGGAAAGGGACCAATGGGTTATCTTTGCGAAAGTTATCTGCTCACTTCCGGCGCCTGGACTTTCATGATCCCTCAGAATACCAATCCGGACTCTGTGTTTCTCCGCATCACTCTCCCGGAGGGCTGGACCTTAGCTGCCCCCTGGAACCACAAAGGAGACTATTACATCCCCAAAGATTTGCAGGATCTTGTCAATAATACTTTTGGAGCCGGGAGGCTTGATATCCTCGAAAAGGATGTACGACAGACGAAAGTAACCGTTGCCCTCGATCAGAATCTCGGAGTCCGAAGAATGACAGCGATTCATAAAAAAGCGTTCCAAGTTTTTGATTTCATTAAATCCACTTTCGGCGCCGCCACACCATCGAACCACTTGTCGCTGTTCATGGCATCCAAAAGTGGGAACGATGAATGGCAATGGAGTAACGAAAACTGTTACAGTCATGGGGAAGCAGTCAGCGATATCTCGGGCGCGTTGTATCAGTTCTCTCATCGGATCTTCCATACCTATAATGCCTTTTATCCAAACGGTATGAACCAGGATCAATCATGGTTCATTGAGGGACCGAATGAATATTATTGCGCACTCTCGATGATGGAAGTACGCCACGGCATGCCCCTCCAACGCCTCAAGGTTCAATACGACAACTATCAGACAAAGAAGTCAACATTCGACGCTCCCCTCTCCGGCATCCCCCGTTCCCCGGCCAACCGGGCACAAGAATACTTCCTCGCGTACGACAAGGGGGCATTGGTGGCTTACCTCTTGGATAAAGAAATCCGTTTTCTTACCCAAGGCAAGGAAACATTGTCTTCGCTCCTCCGGAGACTCTATTCGGAATACGGATCGCACAAGAAAGTCCTTAACGAAGAACGCCTTCTTCGCGCCGTAACGGAAATCTCAGGAAAGGAGATTCAACCCTTTTTCGACAGATATATTCGCAAGGGTGATGAACTCCCCCTCACCGCGGACTTCGCGGATATTGACCGTGACGGATTGATTGGCGCCGCGGAATTCCTCCTCGGCACCGATCCACAGAATTCCGACAGCGATGGCGACGGCGTATCAGATTTTATCGAGCACCAGAATTACAGTAGCCCTGTGGACAACTTATCAAAGCCCAACCTTTTACTCGCTATTGACGGCAGCCTTGAAGATTGGGACAAGATTTCACACAAAACCTACCCCGATCCAAAAGGCGATGGTGAAAACGACGTCGACATCGTTGAAGTCGGCACCTTCAAGGAGAACGGTTT
>CAYNRS010000152.1:0-5418 GCA_964399565.1 uncultured Ignavibacteriaceae bacterium | reverse complement strand
AAATGTGGCGGCGTTTATTCAAGCGAATGGTATTTCAGCAGCCTTTTACATTGCTGTCGGACAAACCCAAAAGTATTCAAGGCCGCGCATATGTGGGTTGAGATTGCGGATTGGATCCCCGCAATGTTGACTGGAACTGAAAGCCCGGATAGGCTAACTGTAGGCATTTGTGCATCCGGACATAAAGCGATGTACAACGAACAGTGGGGAGGATTCCCGGATGCTGAGTTTCTAGAGCAACTCGGCCCTCAGCTCGCAGAATTGGGTGCACGACTGCCAAACAGAGTTCAAACAGTGAGTCGCTCGGTCGGCGGTTTAACAAAAGAGTGGGCGAAACGAACAGGTCTCAGAGAAGGCGTTCCGGTCGCTGTAGGCGCATTCGATGCACATCTCGGCGCGATCGGAGCTGGCGTAACGACTGGCTCTCTTGTGAAGATAATTGGCACAAGCACCTGCGATATCACGGTCGTCCCGTCAGATGTTCCGCTGCCAGATATTCCTGGCCTCTGCGGCATCGTTGATGGAAGCGTTCTTCCAGGATTCTTTGGTCTGGAAGCTGGACAATCGGCGGTTGGCGATATATTCAATTGGTTTGTCAGTTATGTTCAACCGTTTGGAAAAAATGGCACGCATGAATCTTTGGCGAAACAAGCGTCGAGGATCAAACCCGGAGAATCAGGTTTGCTTGCGCTGGATTGGAACAATGGCAATCGAACAGTCCTCGTTGACCAGAGACTCACTGGGCTCCTCATTGGTCAAACGTTGTACACAACTCCGGCGGAGATTTACCGCGCCTTGGTCGAGGCGACAGCCTTCGGAGCACTTGCCATTATCAATCGATTTGAAGAGTTTGGCATCAGCATCGAACAGGTCGTTAACTGCGGTGGAATTGCAGAGAAAAATGATTTCGTGATGCAAATCTATGCCGATGTTACAGGGCGCCCGATGAAAGTCAGTCGTTCGGCCCAGACGTGTGCATTGGGAGCGGCAATTGCAGGTGCTGTGGTGGCCGGAAAATCAAACGGTGGTCACGACGGTTTTGAAGAGGCGCAAAAGGCTATGACAGGTTTGCGGGAGAGGGTATTTACACCTGACTCGAAGGCTCAGGAGGTTTACAAAGAATTGTATGGTCTCTATCGAGTTCTTCATGATGCTTTTGGCACAAAGGAATGGCAAGGAAATCTGTATGATGTCATGAAGGGGCTTATTGAAATCCGTACCAAAGCACGATCCTCATAGAAAGGAAAGAAATGTCAACTAGGTTTCTGAAAAACAAAATAACTGTCACGCTGAGCGAAGTCGAAGCGTGCAATGTGATGCCGTGTGCAGAGTCCGACTGCGCTCACCCTGACTTGTTTCCCCTTTTTCGACAAATACGTAAGTTTCTGGTAATCGTTCTGAGCGTGGTTTTTGCGATTGGCACTGCGCTGGCCCAGTCTCCATCTTCAAATTCGTTGATCATTCATGCAGACCAGGGCAAGGACACAATCAGCAAACATATCTACGGCCATTTTGCCGAGCATCTTGGCGGCTGCATCTACGGAGGTATTTGGGTGGGGCCAGAAAGCTCCATTCCAAACACACGCGGCATTCGGAGCGACGTTGTTGCGGCCCTCAGGAAGATCAAGGTGCCGAATGTTCGCTGGCCTGGAGGATGTTTCGCCGATGAGTATCACTGGATGGACGGGATCGGTCCACGTGACAAGAGACCAAAATTGGTGAACACCACTTGGGGAGGCGTTACGGAAGACAACAGCTTCGGTACGCACGAGTTTATGGATTTCTGTGAGCAGATAGGAGCTGAGCCGTACATTTGTGGGAACATTGGCAGTGGAACAGTAAAGGAAATGGCAGACTGGGTTCAGTATCTCACATCAGAAGGTGGCACTCCCATGGCCGAGTTACGAAAGAAAAACGGCAGAGAAAAACCTTGGAAAGTGAAATTCTGGGCTGTGGGAAATGAGACATGGGGCTGTGGCGGCATTATGTCTGTTGACCACTATACCAACGAGATGGCAAGATACTCCTATTCCTTAAAGAATTACGGTGACAACAAGCTCTACAAGGTCGCGTCCGGTGGACTTCCCGAAGATTATCGGTGGACTGAAACGATTATGAAGAAATGGAGCGGCACCGATGGCTGGCTTCAAGGATATTTGGGCGGATATTCGCTGCATTTTTACGCGGTCCCCGACTGGAGTAAAAAAGGCTCAGCGACGAAATTTACTGAAAACGAATGGTTTGCCATTCTTTCAAAAACCATGGAGATGGAAGAATTGGTTACGAAACACGCTGAGCTCATGGACAAGTACGATCCGCAAAAGAGACTCGGCATCATTGTCGATGAGTGGGGAACATGGTACGACGTTGAGCCGGGAACGAACTCTGCGTTTCTTTATCAACAGAATAGTTTGCGAGATGCTGTTGCGGCAGCCGTCAATCTCAATATTTTCAATAATCACGCCAACCGGGTAAGGGGAGGGAATATTGCACAGCTTGTGAATGTCCTCCAGTCGCCGATTCTCACACAGAACGAAAAAATGATCCTTACCCCGACCTATCATGTGTTCGAGATGTATACCGTGCACCATGATGCCGTTCTTCTCCCGACGGAGATTCGAGCTGAGCAATACACTTTCGGCGGAAAGAACGTTCCCGGTGTTACGATATCGGCGTCACGCGATCATTCGGGGGCAATTCACGTGTCCCTTTGCAATCTCAACCCGAACCGCCCGGCAACTATCAATGCCGAGCTTCGGGGGCAATCAGTCAAAACCATTTTCGGCAGAGCCCTGACAGCTTCTGAGATGACGGCACACAACACTTTTGCCAAAGCCGATGGCGTTCAACCGAAACCATTCACAGCTGCTCGGATAATAAAAAATGGATTTAGCGCTACTATGCCGCCAATGTCGGTTGTGGTGCTCCAGCTGAAGTGACCGGCTTTTTCGAATAAGAGACCAGCAAACAAAGTGAATGACGAATGCTAGAAAGACTCAAGGAACAAGTTTGTGAAGCGAACGTCGGCCTTGTGCGCGAGGGATTGGTTGCACTGACGTGGGGAAACGTGAGCGGAATTGACCGCTCGACTGGAATGGTGGTCATCAAGCCGTCCGGTGTTGCGTACGAAAGAATGAAACCATCGGATATGGTCGTCGTGGCACTGGAATCAGGCGAAATTGTTGAAGGCGACCTGGCGCCGAGTTCTGATACCCCCACTCATCGTGAGTTGTATCGGTCATTTGCCTCAATTAGTGGCATTGCTCATTCGCATAGCCCTTTTGCGACTGCATGGGCCCAAGCACGCAGGGAAATCCCAGTGTTTGGGACGACTCACGCCGACCATTTTCGCGGACCGATTCCTGTTACAAGGCCAATGACGAAAAAGGAAATTGGAACCGATTACGAGCTAAACACGGGCCTCGTAATCGTTGAGAGATTCAAGCGGCTTGATTATATGATGATGCCTGCTGTGCTCGTCGCGAACCACGCGCCATTTGCTTGGGGAGAAACCGTTGAGAAGGCGGTTCATAACGCAGTTGCTCTCGAACAAGTTGCCCGTATGGCGATTGATACCCTTCAAATCAATTCGAAAACTCCTCCCATGTCGAAGGATCTTCTCGACAAACATTTTTTTCGCAAACACGGACCCACCGCCTACTACGGCCAAAAATCCCGGAAGAAGTAATGGTCAAAGCTGTTATTTTCGACCTTGACGGTTTATTGGTCGATAGCGAACCTGTATGGTTTCACGTCAGGACCGAAATGTTTCAACGGTTCCGCATAGCGTGGACGACTCAAGACCAAAAGGCTCTGATGGGAAAAAACACGCAGGCTTGGATTGATTATGTCTATGAAAAACTGGGTGGAAAATTATCACGCGATGAGGTCACGAATCAGACTCTGGACGGAATGATACGTTCCTATCAGACAGGTCATGTGCGGTTAATGCCAGGCGCACAGAAGGCAATCGAATATTGTTCGTCTATAGCCACTCTCGGATTAGCCTCAGGCTCACCAAAAGTCCTGATCGATGCGGCGCTTGAATCAAACGGCTGGAAGGGTGTTTTCAAAGAGGTCTTATCAAGTGATGAAGTGCCCCATGGAAAGCCCGCCCCAGACGTTTATCTTGAAGTGATGAAACGGCTTGGAATGAAGCCGAGGGAATGCGTTGTTGTGGAAGACTCGGGCAGTGGAATCCTGGCGGGAAGGGCATCAGGAGCCAAAGTGATCGCAGTGCCCAACGAGGAGCTCATGCCGCCTTCTGAAGCTCTCGCCAACGCAGACAAAATCATCGAGTCGCTCGATGACATCGCTTTGGGGATTGAAGCAGTTTCCTCTCGCTAACTAGTGCCGCTGCAAATTGCACTAGCGGGCTTGTGGCTCTGCGGATTTTGCAGGGCTGCGTTTGTAGTGGAGGTTGGGGAGGTCGCGCAAGACCTTCGCACTGTGCTCGGGCGTCATATCTCTCTGCGGCTCTGCATGCATTTCGTATCCTACAATAAATTTTTTGATATTCGCTGACCTGAGCAAGGGCGGATAAAAATGCATATGGAAATGCCATTCCTTATGCGCCTTGCCATCTGTTGGAGCCTGGTGAATCCCTGAGGAATAGGGGAAAGATGTCTTAAAAAGGTTATCGTATTTGCTTGTCAACACTCTGATGGCATCTGCAAAATCGTTAGTTTCTTTTTCGCCGAAATCCAATAATGACCCTATTCGTCTTCTCGATATAATCATCGTTTCGTAAGGCCACACGGCCCAAAACGGCACGACAACAACGAAGGAAGAATTTTCAAAAACGATTCGTTGTCTCGTCCCCAGTTCCAGCTCGAGATAATCCGACAAAAGGCTTCGTTTTCGTGTCGCGTAATATTTGGTTAACTGTTTCAGCTCCTTCGTCGGTTCAGTAGGAATGCTTTCCTGGGCCCAAATCTGTCCGTGGGGGTGAGGGTTGCTAGTACCCATCATCAGTCCTTTGTTTTCAAAGATCTGAACGTAGTTGATTTGAGGAAGGGACCCAAGGGCTTTGAATTCTTCTCTCCATGTTTTGATGACGTGAGCAATGCTTGCTTCACTCATTTGTGAAAGCGTCAAATCGTGGCGGGGAGAGAAGTTGACAACGCGGCATATGCCGGTTTCATTCCGACGTGTAAGAAGGCCTGTTGTATCTGTTGTTTCCCTTGACTTTTGCTCGACGAGTGCCGGGAAATCATTTGTGAAAACAAAAGTGTCCTTGTAAGCTGGATTGACCTGACCGCCCACTCGCTTGTTCTCTGGGCAAAGATAGCATTCAGGGTCGTAAGCTCGGCGCTCCCCAATTAGTGATTCAGAGATTTCCCCCTGCCACGGGCGGTCGGTACGCTGAGGTGAAACCAATACCCACTCACCCGTCAGGATGTTTTTCCGTCGATGAGG
>CAYNRS010000151.1:0-5426 GCA_964399565.1 uncultured Ignavibacteriaceae bacterium | reverse complement strand
CGCCTCTTCATAACGCCCCTGGTCATAGTAGGCAATGACCTTCGTCAGCTTGGTTGTGGCTTGCCTGTTGGAATCCCTCAGGTTCAGGTTCCAAAGGAAAAACACAACAACGAGCGTAACTGGAATCCCAACGATGTATCCAACGAGTTTCCTGTTTTCATCAACCCAGGAACGGGCTTCAAAGTACGACGTTACCAGTTTATCCTCTTTGATTTCCCTCTTTGTGATCTTCTTTTTTGGCTTTAACATGCGTGAGCACCTTTCGAGATTCTCGGATTTTCGTGTGCGCCTGGGGCGATTCGCCCGCCCGAACGACTGCTATTCTTCAATATGGTTCAGTCGGGCGGGAACGCCCGGCCTACAGCTCCGGAGGCTGTCGCTCCCGCCCGAACGACCGAAAATAAGCTTGACATCGTTCGGTCGGGCGGGCTATCCAGCTGAGCCACGAATCACGTACAACTATTTTAAACCATTAGCTTCAAGGTCATCAAGGAATCGTCGGCCTGCAGCGGATTTCAAATATTTTTCCCTGTTGCGCGCTTCAAGCCTGTTCTTCGCGATCTCGACATGCACCAAAACAAAGGGCCTTCGTGCTTTAGTCGATCTCGTCCGACCCCAATTGTGGCTCGCAAGCCGCGAATCAGAATTCACCGTGATTCCAATATATCTCTTGCCATCTTTCAGGCTTCTTAATGCGTACACTTCATATGTCTCGCTTTCTACATCCATAGGTTTTCAAGTGCGCCTGGGGCGATTCGAACGCCCGGCCTACAGCTCCGGAGGCTGTCGCTCTATCCAGCTGAGCTACAGGCGCGCGATTTTTCTCAACACTCGATAACGATACTCAACTTTTGCTTTAAATTCAATGAAGCCCCTTGATTACTGCAGCAACCTTTCAACATCTCGATAAACGCGTTGTGAGGAAATATTCTTCATACATTCAAATGTCTCAATAGGGCATTTTTCTCCGCCATGAATCGAGCAAGGCCTGCACGAGAGTCCCAGAGTTTCGATCACGATATCCTTTTCACCATAAGGGGCAAAACCAAATGCAGGAACTGTTGCTCCAAAAATTGCCACAACTGGCGTTCCCATTGCGACTGCAAGATGCATCGGCGCACTGTCGTTCGAGACGAGCGCGCGACACCTCTTTAGCAAAGCTGCAGACTGTAGAAGCGAGAGGCGGCCACAAACGTTTGCAACAGAGTGATGACGGATACTCTCGTGAATTTCCTTACAAAGGGGCCTGTCCTCGGGGCCGCCTATAAGCACGACGGAACAGCCGTTCTCGACGCAGAGGGAGCCCAACTCTGTGAATCTTTCCTTCAACCAGCGCTTGGTATTCCAAATTGTGCCAGGAGCAAGCGCAATCATCTTTCTTTCGGGATCTATGGCGTCTTTTCGGAGAATTTCGTCAACCGCGATGATGTCCTCTGATGAAGGATATACCTTTGGAAGTTCTCGGCCTTGAAACGAGATTTCTATTGGGGCGAGCAGAGAAAGGTTCCGCTCGATTTCATGAATCTCTTTTCGGTACCGTGCCGATCGTGTAAAAAGAAGTCTTCCAGCACTCGTATCGAACCCCACGCGAATCGGAACGCCTGTGAGGGCGGCCAGGAGGGCGCTTCTCAGTGAACGATGTGGAATGACCGCGAGGTCATAGCTCGATTGCCGCAATTGGCCCAATAAGCTTAAGAATCGGCCTAAACCACGGTCTTGGCCCCTCTTGTCATACTCTATAATTGTCGAGATTGCAGGATGGTTGTGAAATAATTCTGCGGACCGGGGAACGACCACAACATCAATTATTGATCCCGGATTCGTTCTCTTTAAGACCTGAATCAGCGGTAGCGTCAGGATGGCGTCTCCGATGAACGCGGTTTGAATAACCAGAATCTTCCTGAAACTTCTCTTCACAAGTCCGCCTTCTCCGCAACGTCTACGTGTTTCCACCGCTTGTGCATCCACATCCACTGTCCTGGATACTCCCGAATGATCGATTCGGTCAGGGATGTATGACGCCTCGTCAATTCTGCAACATTTTCATCATTGTACCCGTTCAAATCGGATTTTGGCACGTTCACGAACCTGAGACGATAAGTTCCGTTCGGCTGACGGATGGCAAATGTGAGTACAATGGCTGCCCCGGTTTTCAAACTGAAAGTTGCGGGCCCTTCAAACGTGGGGACCTGACGCCCGAAAAACTCAACGCTGAGGCTTTGAATAGCGGCAGTCTGATCCGCCGCCATTCCGACAACACCTCCTTCTTTAAGGGTGCGTAACGCCTCGCGGACGGAAACATCCATTGGAATGAGTTTGTTACCGCACAACTCCCTCCAAGCCTTGACCCTCCGGTTGATCCATTGGTTGGATTGCGGTTTGAAAATCAGCAACATCGGTGCGCTGAGAACCATTGCAACAGATTGAGCCATTAACTCCCAGTTGCCTAAATGGGCAGTGAGGACGAGCACTCCCCTTCCGCTGTTCTTTTCGGCCAAGAAAACTTCCCGGTTTTCCACTTCAAGTATGTGGCCCAATCCCAACCTGAACTGCCTCGGCGTCCAGATGAGTTCAAAGAGAGTTATTCCGACGCTCTTGAACGCTTCGCGCGCGATCGACTCGAGAGTGTTTTGATCTTTATCAGGAAATGCGTGACTCAAATTTTTCAACGTAATCGATCGCCTAAATCCCAACTTATACGACATGACGCCTAAAGAGGCTCCAATTCTCTGAACAAGGTGTAGCGGAAGCAACTGAATAACCAACACGAAGGTTTGAAAAACGATCAATTCGAAAATATGGCGAGCTCTCATAGGAAGGAGAAACAAGCGTGGCGGCTCACTCACCCATCACTTTTACGAGGACTCTTTTTTTTCGTTGCCCGTCGAACTCTGCATAGTAGATTTGTTGCCACGGACCGAAATCGAGTTTTCCTTCTGTGACAGGAACAAGGACTTCGTGGTGCATAAGCAGGCTCTTAAGATGCGAATCTCCGTTGCTTTCGCCTGTCCGGTGATGTCGGTAATCCGATTTGAAAGGCGCGAGGCGCTCGAGCCACTCATCAATATCCTGGATAAGTCCGGATTCAGCATCATTGACGTACACCGACGCGGTGATGTGCATTGCTGAAACGAGGATCATCCCTTCCCTGATTTTACTCTTCTGAAGAATAGATTCCACATTGCTTGTAATGTTAACATACTCGCGATGCTTTTTTGTATTGAACCAAAGATATTCGGTGTGAAATTTCATTGATCATTCTCTTCCTTGAGAGGGACGATACGCATTATTCTGTCATCTAAGTCATAAGGGCTCGCTCGCCTATCTCTATTACTTGTTGAAAAATAGAGACAGCCATCGGGACCAACCGTGATGTCTCGAATTCTTTTGAATTCAGTTTCAATAAGCGATTCCTGACGTACCACTTTTCTTGGGTCCTTGTCATCCAGAAGAACACGAACAATCTTTTGACCTCTTAGACAACCAAAGAAGAAGTTATTCTTGAATTGCGGGAAGGTATCACCCGTGTAAAAAACGCCGCTCGCAGGTGCGACCGCAGGGGAATACTCGAGCAGTGGAGTCTCCATGCCCGCTTTCTTCATCTTGTGATGAATTTCGGGCCAACCGTAATTTTTTCCGCGTTCGATGATATTGACTTCGTCACCTCCGCCGGGACCATCGAACCCCGAAGGGCCGTGCTCGGTCTCAAAAAGGAGTCCCGAACTTGGATGCCAGTCTATGCCTTGTGGATTCCTTAAGCCCAGAGCGTATACCGGCGATCCCGAAAAGGGGTTGTCGGATGGAATTGAGCCGTCGTCGTTGAGTCGTAGAATTTTCCCCGCCAGGGATGATCTGTCTTGTGCCTGCTCCCTGTCCGCGGCATCCCCTGACGTTACGTAGAGCTTTCCATCTGGCCCAAAGCGGATGCGACAACCGTTGTGAACTGAGCTTCCTGGTAGTTTCCGGACGATATCGAGAGGCTCTGAGAGTTTGTCATCTTTCAGGGTGTAACGCACAACCTTGTTAACAACTTCCCCTTCTTCATAGGTTGTAAAGCTGAAGTAAACATAATGGTTTTTTGTGTACCCCGGATGGAATACTAACCCCATCAGCCCTCCCTCCCCTCGATGAATAACTCCCTTCACATCTGCAATGAGAACCGGTTTTTTCTCGGATTTCTTAAGGACTTGAAATCTACCAGGTCTTTCTGTGAAGTAGAGATTTCCAGCGTTGTCGAATGCGATGGACCAGGGAATTTCCAGGCCCGTGAGGATAGTCTCGACCTTGAATCTGACACCGTCGAAAGAGCTGAACACCGGCTGACTTGTTGCAGACACTGCATATGTAAGGAGCATGCCCAAGAGCTTCGTCTGGCTCATATTTCGTATTTTTTCACAATCCAGTCGGGGATATTCTCGGCCCTGCCAGTTTCGAGGTTAATCATGGTGAAATGAAACCAGCCATCGCACGACGTCTTTCCGTTAGATTTCTTGTCGATTTGAAAATGGACTTTAACACCGTCGCTGAAGAACTCCTCGACCCATGTTCTGACGATAAACCAATCGCCCATTCCCAGCGGTCGTTTGTATTCGAGATGAGCTGTTTTGACGACCCAACCAAAGCCGTTAGCAATAAATTCCTGCATTGGCATTCCATAACAACGCTCCATCTGATCGTATCGTGCTGCCAAAACATAGTCAAAATAGCGGCTATGATGCACATGTGCGTTGATGTCCAAGTCATCAGGACGGACCTGGAGTTCTGATTGGAATTTCGACCTAATTGGAATTGTCATGCTTAAAGTCCTGAGATGGCAGCATGCTACTGAGAGAATGCTGCGAAAAATCGCTTGTCAATATTGAGCTATTTTGGCCGGATTTGCAAGGCCAGCGAATTCACGTTTGTAAACAAAAACGCCGAGAAATACATCCTTTCTCGGCGTTCGAAAAAACTAGCGAATAATCAGCTTATTTCATTCCGAGAACTGCCTCTTTTGCGGCTTTTGCCACGCGGAATTTGAGGACAGTCTTCGCCGGAATCTGGATTTGCTCGCCAGTGGCCGGATTTCGGCCCATACGTGCCTTCCTGTCAACCAGAACGAGCTTGCCAATGCCAGGAAGCGTAAAAGAGTTCTTAGCTTCTCTGTAGGCGAGATTCGCAATTTCTTCCACTATATTCACTGCGACCTTCTTTTTGAGGTCGAATTTGCTGGCCAAATGTGCAGAGACTTGGCTCTTGGACATTGCTTTTCCCATTATGTGATCCTTTCTTTTAGTGAGTTGATGGGATTGTTTAAAAACGTTTTTTAATAACTTCCCCGAACTTCCTTGCCCCTTTGGACTTACGGTCCAGAAACTTTACACCAGAAATATAGCGTTTTCCTTAGAAAAGTCAACAACAAAATGCGCGATTTTCCTAAGGTTTTC
>CAYNRS010000150.1:0-5434 GCA_964399565.1 uncultured Ignavibacteriaceae bacterium | reverse complement strand
GAGTGTTCGGTCTCGAGCGGCCAATAGTAGTAATCCTGGTGCCACGGAGTCGACTTGCCCCCCGGTTCTTTAATCAGAGCCTGGTCGTGGTAGAGTCGCACCGCACTCACTCCCATGAGTTGCGCAGCAACACGGGCAAATCGACGCGCAAAAACAAACTGACGCGCCATCTCATTCACGCGCCAGACGTTGGTCACCTGCGTAAACATTGCACTGTAATCGGAAATGCGGCCCTGGGAATCCTGTTGCTGCGTTACGGCGGCAATTGCGTCAAGGATAAAACGGCGGTAGAAGTAGACCTCCTCGTGCGAGGCAAGGTTGCGTAGAAGGATGTGGCCATCTCGCTGATACGATGCCTGCTGCTCACTATTCAATTCGTACTCTTTGTTGAGATCAATCGCCGAAGTGTTTGTTATCATGATCTGCGCGCATGGTGAACCGTGAGGATGTGTCAATCATGAAGCTGAGAACAGATGAATACTTTCGCGAGCGAGAGAAATATGGGCAATGGCGGCGTTAAAATCAACGTAACGATGAGCCTTTACGACGAGGCAGAATCATCGATTCTCTCTACTTTGCACGGGAAAAACCTCAAAAAGGGGGGCATGGAAGCAGCGTCCTGTCGGATCGTCGTCGTGGAGTCACGTTCGTTTCCACCAGAGCACCGAGGTTGTTGCGAAATTGCGCGTTCTTTCCACAAGTGTCTTCATTTCGGCGTCCGTCATAGGCTTGAAACTCGTTGCGGTCTCCACGTTTTGTCTCACTTCGTCGACCGTTCCCATCCCCACAATGGCTGTGCTGACGGGTAACGTCATGGCAAACCGTAAACTTTCCGCAGGGTGTTTTGTTACACGGCCGGCTGAGAGAACCTTCATTGCGATAATACCGAAACCCTTTGTTTGCGCAAGAGGAAACAGGACGTCGCCGAAATCGTCGACAAGTTTATCGGCCGAACTGAGCGGAACGAGCGTGGTCTCAAAGGGAAATCGATTCAGCGCTTCTTTGATCACCGAGGGCCTTGTATGTCCGGTGATTCCAATATGGTGACACATCCCCTGCTCTTTTGCCCGGATCACACTTTCGAGCGCGCCGTTCTTCATCGTGACGGAATCCAGCTGGTCGACGCTGTTGATGGAATGAATCTGCAGAAGGTCGACATAATCGGTTTTCAAACGTTCCAGGCTTCGGTTGATTTCTGACCAGGAGTCATCGTTGGAGCGTTCGAGAGTTTTTGTCGTTAAGACGACTTCTTTCCGGCGAGACTTCATTACTTCGCCGACTTTGACTTCAGCGTTCCCGTAACTGCTGGCACAATCGATGTAGTTGATTCCTGCATCGATGCAGGTTTCAACAATTTTGGCCCCTTCGGCGACGGAATGCGACCCATAACCAATGTCAACACATCCGAGGCCAAGGATGGTCACGCTCAGTCCCGTTGTACCGAGGGGCCGTCGGGGGATTGCCGTGCGCGGTGAGGCGTTTGTCGACCGGTGAACCGCCGCGGCAGCGAGGGCGCCGCTTGCCGACTTGAGAAAACTCCGGCGCGAAATTCGTTGTGTCATGGTAAGATCCCTTTGCAGTGTCTAATGAATCGGGAGGCTCCTCAAGTCCTCAATTTCTTTCAACAGGCTTTCAACAAGCGCCTCAACAATGATTCTTCCTTTTTCACGAGTTGCAAGAGTGGGGTCGCCCCAGATTCCTGTTGGGGAGAAGGTTCCGTCAGCCTTCGGATCGCGCGTAAGCCTGCCTTTTCCGGGGTGATAATCTTTCACAGCCTTTGACATGTCCACCTTCGTCGAGTCGATGTACAAGATCATCGAAGTTTCAATTTCATCCGCGTGCGTTCCTCCGTCTTGCCGGGCCACCTTCTTTTCAACGGGGCCAAGAACTTTCAATAAATCGGTGTAACGGAGGGTAATGCCTTCTCTCTCGAGCGAATCCGAGGCCGGTTTGAGAGCGCGGACTGTTGAGACACCGGTATTAAGAGCATAGAATTTCCTTGGGCCGAATCTGGCAAGTCCTCTGCACAAGTCCACAAACATATCGCGGGCTGTTTCCAGGCGAAGAGTTGTTGACCCGGGATATTCGACAAAGGCGGGATAGAAATGGTAGGGAATCGTTGGCGCGACGACAACATTCGCGCGTTCGAGCACTCGTTTCTTCAGATACTCTGCAAGAATCCAATCGTTTTTTAACTTGAGGTGAGGCCCGTGTTCCTTCGCTGCCGCACCAATGGGAAAAACAACGATTGTTTCTTTTGTCAGGGCTTTTTCTGCCTCCATCCACGTGAGGTCTTCCAGCAGCAATCCTTTTTGTTGAAAGGACCATGAAAGGTTGAGGAAACAAAAAAGTAATCCTCCAAAAAGAGTCTTCACCAGCAGGGTCTGAGTATTTAGTTTTTGAAACGGTTTTAGGCCGCAGGCCACAACCATCCGAATGTTCCTGCCGTCAGTAGGGCGTAGACAAGTCCGTCGAACGTGTTTTTCACGGAAGTACTCCATTTTCGTTTGAACCAAATGGAATCCTGCCAGAGTGCAACGGTGTAACCGAGGAAAGCGCTGGCGCCGACAAACCGAAAGACAGACAGGTAGGGCGCACCAGGGCTCAACGCTCGGCTGGCGATATACGCTGCAAACACGCCGACGACGACACAATACACAAACCACTGCGTAAGGCTCTTTCCCATCTCCGGACGACTGCCATCCCAGAATGTCAAGAAGCCCGTGGGCCCTTTCTGCAGCTTCTCCTTGAATTCCGGCGTGTTCATATCCTTTTGGCTTTCGGGTCGGGGAATGAGGTATTCTCCGTGGGGGATGTTGAATTTTCGAAGTGCGTCCATAACGGCACCCTCGTCAGGAACCTTGGAAAAATCCGAGGAGTGATACTTGAGAACCGAGTGAAAAACAAAACTAATCAGGAAAACAAAAACTGCCGACAGCGTTATCGGCAGCCACAGCGACATGAGAGAGACCATGGGAAACCCCCTGGAATGAGTTGAGTGAAGGGAGAGAGCTTTGGAGACCGAACAACGTCTATGTCATTCATTTTCTTTGGATCGGTTCAGGGATCGCGGCGCCGTCTTTTCGCGGGTCGGAAGCTCCGTAATTGACTCCCGTAGAGAAGTCACGCATCACTGCCTGACCACCACCCATGAATGCAGAAAACGGCCCGCGGACGTCCAGCTTGTGGCCGAGCGATTCAAGCTCTGCACGAATCTGTGGGGCGACTCGATTTTCAATCTGAACGTCGCAGCCTTCAAATGTCCGTTTCGTGAACCTTGGCGCTTCGAGTGCCGATTGAATGTTCATTCCATGATCCACGACATTGGACACAAACTGCGCGTGAGCCTGCGACTGGTTCCATCCGCCCATAATGCCGAATGCGATCTTCACATCTCCCTTGACCATAAACGCCGGAATAATTGTGTGCAAAGGACGCTTGCGGCCGGCAAGGACATTGGGCGACTTCGGATCGAGGCTGAACAATGCGCCGCGATTTTGTAGGGTGAATCCGGTTCCGTCTGCAACCAAGCCGGACCCGAAATTCTCGTAGTTGCTTTGGATAAGCGAAACCATGTTGCCTTCCCGGTCCACCACACACAGGTACACTGTTTCATTTCCCATGGCGATCGGCGGTTCGCCAGGTTCGACGGAACAGTTTGCCTTTTCCAAATTGATCATTTTCGCCCGTTGCTGGGCATACGTTTTGGAGAGAATCCCCCGTACAGGGATTTGGGCGAATTTCGGGTCGGCGACGAACTTCCGCATATCGGCGTAAGCAAGTTTCTTCGCTTCTATCATTGTATGAAGCGTCCTTGTCGTGTTGTGGCCCGATTCGCTCAATGAGAAACTCTCCATAATGTTCAGCATGGCGAGAACTGCAATGCCCTGGCCGTTGGGCGGAAGTTCATAGACCGTCCAGCCTCGATACGTTGTCGAGATCGGCTCTACCCATTCGCTTGAGAATTCGGCAAGGTCAGCGGCTGAAAGTGTTCCGCCTTCCTGATTGGAGAACTGAACGATGCGTTTGGCAATTTCACCTTTGTAGAATGCATTCCGGCCTTGCGACGAAATCTGGCGATAACTCCAGGCAAGATCCGGGTTTCGAAACACTTCGCCGACCGCAGGAGTTTTTCCGTTCACAAGGAACGTTTTTCCTGCGCTGGTATTACCGCTCAGAACATCATCGTTCGCTTTCCACAACCCCGAGACGAGCTCAGTCACCGGAAAGCCTTCCGTTGCATATCGAATTGCAGAGCTAAGAACATCGGCAAACTTCATTCGCCCGAAACGCTGCAAGAGCTTATCCCAGCCATCGACCGCACCGGGAACCGTTACAGAATGAATTCCGCGATACGGCATCGAATTCAAGCCCTTGCCCTTCAACAGGTCGATAGAAAGCGATTTCGGCGCCCATCCGCTTGCATTCAGCCCATGGATTTTCCCAGGCTTCGCCTCATAGACGATGGCAAAAAGATCGCCGCCGATGCCGTTGCTCATGGGAGCCACCAAACCCATGACTGCGTTTGCCGCGACGGCAGCATCGACCGCGTGCCCGCCTTGAGCAAGAATCATCGCCCCGGCCTGAGCTGCAAATGGATGTTCCGCCGCAACGATGCCGTTCTGAGAAACGACCATCGACCTCGCCTGGGAGCGATCCTGTGCCAGAAATTCGTTGTAGGAATTCATGAGGATGAAAGATATCAGACTTAAGCGGAGTTTCCTCATCACGACCTCCCGTGAATTTAGAAATAGACTTTGAGTGTTACAACAGAATTCTTCTTGGTACGCACACTAACAACACTCTTCTTAAAAGAAACTGGAGTTGCTTCCTGTTCTAGAAAGTCTGACAAGAAAACGCGCTTCGGTGCCCCGGGAAGTGTGAGAATGGCCTGAGAATCTTCACCTCTTGCGTCATACCATTGGATGATCCAGGATTCAGACTCTTCTGCTTTCTTTATCGTGGTAAGGACGAGGTTGGAGGGGCTCAGCTGGGCAAACGAATGAACAACGGGAAGTCCGCCCTTGTGGGTCGAACCGGAAAAAACGATCAAGGGGTTGTTGAATTCATATCCTCTTTGAACGGTCGATGCTTTCTTCCACGTTTGTTCGTGAGGATACAAAGCGTACTCAATGGAATGTTTCCCGCGGTCAGCAGTTGGGTCGGGCCATTTTGGAGAACGAAGAAGGGAAAGCCTGATCGTGTTTCCTTTGATGTCGTATCCATATTTTGCTGCGTTCAGGAGGCTCACCCCGTAGCCGTGTTCAGAAACATCAGCCCATCGTTGAGCCGGCACTTCCACTTTTGCCCGTTCCCAACTATTTCGGAGCTGCGTTGACCGTTGAATTGAGCCGAACGGAATTTCATAGGTCGCAACGGTATCTCTGACGCTCAGCGGAAAAGCCACCTTCAGGAATGTCTTGTCTTCCCACCA
>CAYNRS010000149.1:0-5496 GCA_964399565.1 uncultured Ignavibacteriaceae bacterium | reverse complement strand
TATTGAAGTCAGAGAAGGCAAGAAAGAGTTTTATCCTGGATGGGTTCCCGAGAACTGTCGCGCAGGCCAAGGCTCTGGACGACATGTTTGAAAAAATGGGCATCGCGTTGGACGCTGTGATCAGTCTCCGCGTTGAGCATGATGAAGTCATCCGCCGGCTTAGTAATAGGCGGATGTGCAGAACGTGCGGGCGCATTTATAATTTGGACCAATTGAACGGAGATTACGACCGCTGCAAAAACTGCGGTGGAGAGCTCTACCACCGTGATGACGATAAACCTGAAACGGTGAGACATCGATTAGGCGTGTATCTGAAACAAACCAAACCGTTGAAAGACTTCTACCGACAAACAGGCCGTTTTACCCAGATTGACGGGATGCAAGAAATCGGCTACGTGCACAAGCAGATTCTGGATATCATCTACAAGAACCGAAACCACCACTGATTCATGGAGGAGTTTCGACCCCGGCCTAAGCCTGGATCTACCCCCTACGTCATCGCACACCGGGGAATCTCAGGAAAGTCTCCCGAAAACACTCTTGCTTCATTTGCCCTGGCGGTAAAAACACCCGGCATTAACATGATTGAACTCGATGTCCGACTTTCGCGCGATGAAGAAGTCGTTGTTCTGCACGACCGAACGCTTCAAAGGACTTCCACAGGAAACGGAGCGGCACGCGACTACCTTTACGCCGAAATACGCGAGTTCGACGCCGGCTCGTGGTTTCATCCAACATTTTCGTCAGAGAGAATCCCGACACTCAAATCCGTTCTCGAGCTTGTTCGGGGAAAGCGCTGGGTCAACATTGAGCTGAAGTCAGCGCTCTTTCATCGGGAGCCGACAGGATTGCTCGAATCCCGAGTTCTGAAAACCGTGCGTGAGAGCAACATGGAGCGGAGTGTCATGTTTTCCTCCTTCGACCATTCCTTGGTGGCAAACCTTAAACGCATGAGCCCGGATTCTTGCACCGGAGTGTTATACAATTTGTATCGCGATTTTGGCAAGCTGCCTTCCGGGCTTGCTGCGCGCGCGAACGCGTCGGTCTTCGTCTGCGGTAAGCAAGAACTGAGAAGGAGGATGGTTGAGGACGCTCATGATCGCGGAATCGCCGTTTACGTCTACACTCTCAATTCGGTGGAGGATGTAAGGAAAATGTTGGAATTGGGCGTAGACGGCATCCTGTCAGACAACGCCGATGACATTGTGACCATTGTCAAAGGCAACAAGTAATCCATTGATTCTTGAATGAGGTTTGATGATATTGCAGCAAATGAACCCACAACAATCAGGAGGCTTCATGAAGAAACTCAATTTGGCGCGGGTCCTCATCGCCCTGGCTTTGGTATCTTCTGCCGCGGTTGCTCAGTCGGGGGATCTCGCGGAGCAGCTGAAGAAGGTAGCGAAAGAAAATACTGAGGGATATCTTAACCCGCTTCTTTCAAGTTTTGGCGCGGCCATGAATAGCGGATTCTACCACTCCGCAGACCTTCACGGCGTTCTCGGTTTTGACGTCGGGATCAAAGCCATGTTTGTTCCCGTTAAGGATGAAGACAAGGAATTCAATTTCCGCTTTCCAAATGGAACGACCACCAAATCCCCGACGGTAGTTGGTAGCTCCACGAGCGGCAGTTCGAGTCAACCGAAAGGGTTTGACCTTAAACTTGTTCCGCTCTTTATTCCACAGGCTTCCATCGGATTACCCTTTGGCCTTGAAGTTACGGGAAGATTTGTTCCAAGCATTGGCGCGGGGGACGCCGGGAAATTAAGTTACGTTGGTTTCGGATTGCGCCACGATATCGATCAGTATATTCCGTTGCTTCCTCTCGATATCGCCGTTCATTTTATGACGCAGAAACTGACTTTCAATGACAAGAACGACAAGAAAATCATGTCCGCGAGCGCCACTGCATTTGGGGCCGAGGTGAGCAAGAGTTTGATTATTCTCACACTCTATGGCGGATTCCAAATCGAGAGTTCAAGCTGGGAGATCGAATCTTATACATACACGGATCCGACGAACCCATTGCTCACGCAGACGGTTTCGGGTCTCACATTTAGCGGTAAGAACAAATCTCGTGTCCACGTCGGTGCGCGGTTTCTTTTACTCTTCCTCAACATTCACGCCGACTATTCGCTTGCGCCGCATCCCGTGGCAACAGCAGGAGTAGGTATCACGTTCCGATGAGTTGTCGGTAAATCTGTTGCAGTCCTACAGCAGGTTTCTTATATTTCATCCCGTCTCGGCACATTGCTGAGACGGGATTTTCATTTCTCTCAAAAACGCTGATGCACTCCCGTAAGCTCCTTGCCTTCTTGTTTTTGTTGAGCCCTCTCGGTTGCGATGTTTGGGACCAGCCTCTTACAGACCCGGATGAGATGTACGAAAAAGCCATCGAATTGTACGGGGAAAAGTCCTTCTCCGAAGCCCGGTCACTCCTTGAAAAGGCCATCCCGTTGTTTGAACAGGTTGAAGCCTCGGACAAAATCCTCGGAGGGTACAGTCATCTTGCACAGACAAACCTTGCTCAAGGTGACATACGCCTTTCGATAGGAAATTTGCAGGCAGCCGTCGGTTGGGCCAAGAAGTTGGGGGATTTTCGGGCAGAAACAAACCTCAATATTCTCCTTGGAGACGTCTATAGTACGATTCGTGAATACAGTGAGGCTATCCGCTATTACCGTTCGACGCTTCTGCTGGTCTCGTTGATTAATGATGACGGTAAAAGAGCCGAAGCCGAGATGAAGTTGGCAACGGCGTTGTTCGAATCCGGCGAATTGGAAGAATCCCTGGAGGGATTTCGCCGGTCTGTTTCTTTGTATAAACAACAGCGCGACAACCTGAATGTTGTGGTTGCATTACGGGGCCTGGCGAAGCTCTATCAACGGGTCGGCCAATTCGCTGAGGCCTTGAACTCCATACAACAAGCCCTTGAGACAATTGAGGAAAACCAGAATCCCATTCTCGCTGCCAAGCTTCACATGGATCTGGGGCAGATTCACCGGGGGCAGAGAGACCTGAATAACGCTTTGGCGGAATTCAGAGATGCAACGAATATTTTGAGGATGAGAAGAGCCGGGAAAGAGTACGAAGCACTCATGCTTTTTCATATTGGCGCTATATACTCTAACAGTGGAAGATACGCTGATGCAAAACGCTATTTCGAATCGGCCCTCAAGATTGCTCAGGCGCTGGGAGATAGAATATCCGAGAACTATTTATATGTGTTTGTCATAAAAACCAATCTCAACCTGATGTCGCCCGACCAGCGTGTGAGAAGCGCTCAGCGACTGCAGCAATCCTATGAGCAGATTGCGCGGCGATTTCGTGAAACGGCTCATCGAACAGGCGAAGCACTGCTATGGACTGAAATCGGGAAAGTGTACGAGGATCAGGGAAATCTCCAAAAAGCGGAGGAAATGTATAGAGCTGCCGTTAACCTCGATGAATCCAGTTTGGGGGAATTCATTGATAAGGAATTACATGAACCATTCCTGGAAGAATTAAATGTCAAAAGGCGCAATGAAGAATGGTATTACCGCTATGCGAACATTCTGCTGTTGCTCGGCAAGGAGGGCGAGGCTGTATCCGCTCTGGAGTCGGCGCAAAACAAGTCCCTCTTTGACCTTTTGAGCGGAATTGAGCCGAGAATTCGAAATTCCGTGATTCAGAAGCAGGTCCTCGACACGCGCAGGGACATTCAGCAATTGAAGATTCTTGAACTCGAGTTGTCAAACTTGCTGGGAAATCGTCAGCGTTCAACCGATGCTCAAAAAGTCAACCGATTGCGCGCTGAGATGATTGGCTTGCGACAGAGAGTGACGGTCAATGCTGGAAGAATAGCTGCGCAGTATCCGAACTACGAGCCCCTGATCCAACCAGGCTCTATCAAGGTATCCGAAATCGCTGCACTGGTCCCCCGAGGTACGCTCGTCCTCACATTTCTGCCCACGGAAGAGAAACTTTATTTCTTTGCCATCTCCTCTCAGAAGTTTGAGGTCCGTGAGAAGCAAATTCAAAAGGACACACTCCTCAGTCGCATGGCCGAATACCGACGGCTTTTGCAGGACCCCTCCGTGTATGCGGGAATAGGCGGAGTGGAGAGCCTTCCCGGCATGACTCGTTTTGCCCAACTCTCCACGCAACTGTATGACCTCCTCCTCCGTCCCGTCGATGATTTGATTGACCGAAACCTTATCATCGTGTTGAACAAAGACACCGAAGGTTTTCCCTTTCACGCCCTCGAGCGGCAGGATAGGACCGGAAACGTTCAATATCTGATAGAAAGGACAACAGTCGATTACCTTCCCTCGCTTTCGTCGTTGAGGTTCAAGACCGCAAATGTTTCCAGAATTCGGGAGGTAGTTGCTGTCGGAAACCCCAGCGGAAAGAACTGGTCGGTGGATTATGAACTTCGCGACGTCAGAAGTTTTCTCAAGGGCACCACCGTGCTCCTGGGACAGGAAGCCTCATGGAAGAACCTCCAGGCTTATTACGGCGACGTTCTGCAACTTTCAACCGAGTTCGCATACGGCCGCGGGTCGTCGCCTCTGGGGGAGATCATGCTTTCACTTGGAAGCATGCTGGAGGAAACGGAGAACATTCCCTTTGAAAAACTGACAGAGTTGAATGCCTTTCCAGTCATGCTCTTGTCAAATCAATACGGCCAGGGAATTGGCCTGAGCTCGGTGCATGCGTACCTTCTTCGACTCAACGGAACTTCCGACGTGTTCTTGAACTCGTGGTTTGCAGACCGAAAAGCTTCGAAGTTTTTCAGCGAGTTCTTCTACACTCATCTCGCCAACGGGCTTGCTCCCGGCGACGCGTATCGGCAAGCTCTCTTGAATCTCATTCGAACAAGGGAGGTCAGTCATCCCCGTTCCTGGGGACAATTCTTCCATTTTGGTGTTGGTTGAATCTGAACATTCGGGTGGGCTGAAGGATCGAACGACGTTCCTCCTTGTCGCCTTGACCGTCTTTTCGTCAAGGCTTCTGTTTCTGAATGCAGGCTATGGTATAGATCCTGATGCTTGGCGCGTTGTTTCTGCAGCAAGATTTATCGCGGAGACAGGACAATACACAGCTTCTCGACTCCCCGGATATCCTCTTCAAGAATACCTCTATTCGCTCATGTCGGACTCAGGTCCGACCGCATTCAATGCGTTGACAGCGCTCTTCAGCGGCTTGGCGTCGGCGTTCTTATCGCTTCTGCTTAAAAAGGCAGGGGTCAAAGGATATTTCCTGGGTGGGTTCGCGTTCGCCATGATTCCTGCAGTTTTCGTGAACAGCGTCAACTCCATGGATTATGTTTGGGCGTTGTGCTTCTTACTTGCTGCAAGCTGGAGTCTGGTAGAAGGAAAAATCTTCTCAGCGGCCATCTTCATGGGATTAGCGACGGGATGTCGGATTTCATCCGCGCTTGCGGTCATTCCCTTCGTGTTGTTACTTTTCCGGCGTGGGGCAGAGAACAAATGGAATGAAACGATAAAATTCACA
>CAYNRS010000148.1:0-5513 GCA_964399565.1 uncultured Ignavibacteriaceae bacterium | reverse complement strand
AAGTACGCAGGACAGGAAAAGCCGTTGGCCAGTAAGCTACGAGAGGAATTCCGCGAGCGATAACTCGCGGTGCCGCAGCGGTGATTCGACCTGCTTGACGCTCCGGCGCGGCGTGCACCAGAGGGCGCGAATTCGAACGGGCGATTGAAGCCTGGGAATCTTTGCCGAGAAAATACCCGAGCAGCGAGTATGCCTCGGATGCAAAAGAGGAAGCAGAGAAGGTCCGCATCTTTGAGTTGAAAGACAGGGAGGCAGGTCAGGAAAAACTCGCCCTCCTCATCGGTGACGTCATTGAGCAAAAATCAAAAGGCGACCTTGCGTTCCGCTTGGCGGAGATCTACTTCCATCACCTGAAAGATTATGCTCAGGCGGCGGCCCAATATCGACGCGCATTGCAGTCTGACCTTGACGTTGCACGGCACCCTTCCGCGTGGTTTTATCAAGCCAAGGCGCTCGAGTACCTCTCCCTGAAACAAAATGCGAAGGACCAGGCGGGCAAAGGCAAGGCAATCGAGGCGTACGATTCTTTATTAAGGAAATTTCCGGCGAGTGAATTCACCGACGAAGCTCAAATTGCGCAACTCAACCTAAGGCTGGACGTTGCCGCCTCTGCTACTGAGGTTCGCAAGGTTGGAACAAGCTTTCTCTCGGTCTTTCCCAACGCCCGGAGAAAAGACCTTGCGTTGATGGCGATGGGCGGTTCCTACCGCAGCTCCAAGTCCTATGATGACGCAGTCCTGACGTACAAGCTCGTACTTGAAAAATATACCCGGAGTGAAGTCTCTCAAGATGCCCTTTTCCGGCTTGGCGAAACGCTCTTTGACATGGGGGATAAGGACTCGTCGGCGAGAATTCTGGTAGAATTCATTTCAGCACATCCCAACAGTCCTTTCAGCGCTCAAGCAGCTTTTCTTCTGGCATCATTGTCGTCGGAGAAAGGAAGGGCGGTGGAGGCTGTTGGATGGTATGACCGTATAGAGAAAACATACTTCTATTCGCGCTACAATCAGGATCTCGATGCACAAAGGGGTGATGCGTTCTATGCCTCAAATGATTATGCCAACGCAGTCGAACGATACGAACGGCATGCCAGCGTTCTCAAGAACGACTATTTTGAGATGAGAGATGTTTCGCAGGAACATATTTACAAGCTGGCCTTCGCAAATGACAAGCTCGGCCGCCGGGAAGAGGCAAAGAGGTATTACGCCGAGTACCTCCTTCGGGAGTCTTCCTCTGAAAGGAAGGGCGAAGCTTACTATGCGCTCTCTCTGATTGCGCGGGCGGAAAACAGGCTGGACCTCGCGACGAAGTATCTGCAAGAAGTAAGCCGTTTCGGTTCTGCCGGCCAAAGCGATCGGGTTGCCCTCGAATCGGCTGACCTTCTCTTTCGTAATGAACAATACGCGGAGGCTATCACGAGGTTTGGGGAAGTCTCCAGTAAATCAAAGAACGACAGTCTCCAACAATACCTTCTTTCAAGGATCGCGGTCGGTTATTTCCGCCTGGATAATCTGAAGGAAGCGGAAAAACGAGTCGTGAGTTTTGTCAAGGCCTATCCGTCGGCGACTCAATACGCCGGAGAGTTTGAGTTCGAGCGCGGGAAATATCATTTTCGAAAAGATGAGCTGGAAAAAGCGAAGCAGAGATTTGACTCTGTGCGCGTGAAATTTCCCAGGGCAACAATTGTTGCCGAAGCGATGTACTGGACAGCGCGCATTCACGAACTCCGACAACGGCCCGAAATGGCTGTGCAACTTTACGATTCCATCCTGCAATTCCACTCAACGACAGCGATTGTTCCAAAAACGCAGCTGAGTCTTGGGAACGTCTACTATAACATGGAGCAGTGGGACGCCGCCGCAAAACTGTACAAAACAATTCTCGATAACCCGGACCGTTCTCCCGAGCTTGTGCAATACGCCATGAATAATCTGATTCTGACCTACAAGGAATCAAACCTGTTCGATGGGGCGCTTGAATTGACGAGAAAGTACATCTCGAACTACCCGGAAGACCCGGACTTGATAGACAAGCGAATCGATATCGGCGTTCTGTATCAAAAGCTTGGTTACTACGACCAGTCCATCGTACACCTGACGAGCCTTCTGGAAACCGGCAACAATCAAATCGAACCGGAGCTGCGGTATTATATCGCGGAGGCGTATTTCTTCAAGGGCGAGTATCAACAGGCGATTCTGGAATTCCTGAAAGTTCCGTACCTTGTCGGGAGACAGGGCAAAGTGGACTGGACGGCCACATCGTACTACATGGCAGGACAGTCCTACGAAAAGATGAGCAAATATGAACAAGCGGTAACGATGTACAAACAAATCATCGACCGGCCCGGCATCGACGTCGCGTTCAAGACAGCCGCCCAGCGTGAGATCGACAGAGTGAAATCGATTGATAAGAGAAATTAACTTGGCAAATCTACAATCTACATTCTACATTCCGCAATCATAACATGGGATACATTTTTGAACCTGAGATTGCAGTGATTATGAACACCGTCCGGGCGCGCACCATCGGCGAATCGGAAAGCATCAAACTCCGCGACGTCCTTAGGGCGGATATCCATCCTGCGATCATGGCCTATTACAGAGCCGAAGTGGAAAAAATTTTGCAGGACGAACGGGCGCTGGAGATGCGCTCGAAAAAACTGCCCTACAGTTTATCCGAAGTCTCAAGCCTTCAGCATCAAATCGATGTAGTCCTCATCAATAATTACAGCTTCGGCCAGCACGAGTTCGAATCGCTTCTCGATGAAGCAGTCCATTTTCAGTTCAATTACCTGTGCAGGCCGGAATGGACTCTGCTCAGTTTCATCTTCGGCAACCAGCGCAGAGTATCGACTTCGAACATCGACCGAAAATTGAAATACTGCGTTGACTACACGTATTTTTCAGATTTGATTCGTCGATACGTGAACGACAGAGGGCTGGCGGAGATTTCGTATGAAGAGTTCAAAACATTGCTTGCAAAAATCGACGACGAGGTTGTCGCACAGCATTCGAGCCTTGAGCTTGCACGGATGACGAGGGCGCTCTTTGGGTTCATCGACGCTGGAAAACAGGTACCGCACGATCAATTCGAGCAACCCCGTCTGCCCATCAATGCCGCAATCGTGTTTTTTGAGGACAAGAGGCTTGATGATCTTAAGAAACGGCTTGAGTTGGAACGCGATACGGTCGGCGTCTCGGAACTTACAATTTCGGAACTTGCGACGGTGGTGGAACGAGTACGGACCGGCAATGAAGAGGCAAAGATCGAAGCCTCGGTTCAGGACTTATTGCCAAACCTTGCGGGCCAGGAGGCTCGAAACGCTGAGATAGACCGCATTATTTATCAAATGGAGGACTCGACTGCTCCACCGGGAAACCCCGAAGTCGATGAATCGGAGAAATCGGCTCTTGAAGCGAAAGAGTCGCCACAGGGGCAGACACGATCACAAAGCTCCGACGATGTGTACGCACAAATCTCTGATGCCGACCGAAAATTGTTCGTTAAGAAACTCTTCCATCGGGACGAAAAGGAATTTCGACAAGCGCTTGACGTATTGATGAGACTTCGGTCCTGGCAGGAAGCGTCCCACTATCTTGACCGGCTCTTTGTTACAAACAACGTCGATCCGTTTTCAAAAGAGGCGGTTCGCTTCACCGACCACGTCTACGCCCGCTACAAGGGAGCGGAAAAGTAATACCGCGCCAGCTGCAGCCGTTCCGCAGAGAAAGCGTTATGCAATTCATCGATGAAGCCAGAATCTACGTTAAAGCCGGGGCCGGCGGGAACGGGTGTATCAGTTTCCGCAGGGAGAAATTCATACCCAAGGGTGGTCCCGACGGCGGCAACGGTGGGCGCGGCGGGAACGTCGTCATCAGGGCGGAAAAACAGCTGAATACCCTTCTCGATTTCAAGTACAGGAAGCATTACAGGGGAGAGCGGGGCGAACACGGCAGGGGAAAAAATCAGGTGGGGAAGTCGGGGAAGGAAGAGTTGCTAAAAGTTCCTTGCGGGACTCTTATCAGGGACGCCCAAAGGGGTGAGATCCTTGCCGACCTCGTCAACCATGCGGACGAAATCATTATCGCACGAGGTGGTCGGGGAGGGAGAGGGAACGCAGAGTTTGCGACGTCAACGAATCAGGCTCCACGAATTGCAGAGCCCGGTACGCCCGGTGAAGAACGTGAGTTGCTCCTCGAATTGAAGCTGTTGGCAGATGTGGGACTCGTCGGATTGCCGAACGCAGGGAAATCAACGCTGATTTCCGCCATTTCCGCAGCTCGTCCCAGAATCGCGGATTATCCGTTCACGACACTGACTCCGAACCTGGGCATCGTCTATTATGCTGAAGGAAAGACATTCACCGTTGCCGACATACCGGGTTTGATTGAAGGAGCGCACAAGGGAAAAGGGCTGGGGACGCAGTTTCTTCGACACATTGAAAGGACAAGGGTACTCGCTTTCCTGGTCGATTCCACAAGTGAAAACCCTGGCAAAGACTATCGTGTTCTGATGAATGAGCTCAAGGCCTTCGATCCAGCACTTCTGAAAAAACCCCGCGTTGTCGTCCTGACGAAAAAAGACATCGTTGACGAAAAACAGATGCGGAAGCTTAAGAAACTATCATTCGGCAAAGGAGTCAGCGTTGTGATCATATCGGCTGTTGCACGGGTTAATCTGCAGATTTTCATCGATGAGATCTGGAGGCGTCTGTAAAAATGACAACACTCGTGCGATTGATGTCTCTTGTCTTGTTGTGCACAGGCCTTCTCACGATATCGCCGAGCCAGCGCAAATCTTTTATGTTTGTTTTCCTCAATACGAACCCGAACAGACAGGAGTTGCCCAAAGAGAAATCAGACAGCCTCCAGACAGCCCACATGGCTAATATCGACCGGCTCGCAAAGGAAGGAAAACTCCTTGCAGCGGGCCCGTTTCATGGAGGAGGAGGGATTTTTGTCCTGAACACAGGTTCTGTGCCTGAGGCGAATGAATGGCTGCAATCCGACCCGGCTGTTCGAGCAAAACGGTGGAATCTCGAAGTGTTACTCTACAGTCCGCGTGTGGGCTCGGTTTGTTCGGTGGGCGAAAATTATGAAATGATTTCGTACAGCTTCGTGAGATATGATTTGCGGGATGGTGCCTTGAACGAGAGAACAAACGAAACGTGGGTGCTCCATCGTGAATATCTCAGAAACATTGCTCCGAGCGACAGTATCATGGCAGAGGGAATGCTGGGAGAAGATAGAGGAGCGATCCTCGTCGTCAAGGGAATCGTTGATGAAGAGCAAGTGAAGAGAGATCCCGCCGTGAGTGAGGGAATGATTAGGCCGACGGTAAAGAAACTCTGGATTGCGAAAGGGTCGTTTTGCGAGAAGTGGTGAAAGCGACGAGGCTTGACTAAGCGACGAATTCTGTCTATATTGGTCTCAATACGATCGCGGGGTGGAGCAATTGGTAGCTCGTCGGGCTCATAACCCGAAGGTTGCAGGTTCAAGTCCTGCCCCCGCTAC